>NZ_CP029193.1:7740000-8018484 GCF_008642355.1 Streptomyces venezuelae | reverse complement strand
GCGGGCGTGGCCGGGGAGCGAGTGGCCGGGGCGGCGAGGCGGGTGCTGGTGGCGAGGCAGGCCGCCGCCACCGCGTAACGGTGTGGCGGGGGTCTTCCGGGCAGTGGGCTGGTCCCGCCCCGGTGCTGCGGCCGAGGGCCTCAGCGGCGCGAGACCCGCCACAGCGCCCGTGACCGGTGAGCCCCCAGCGGCACAACGGTCCGCCGCAGCACCGCGCCCGACAGCCCCAGCAGCACACCGGACCCAGCCGAGCGGCGCGGCCGATGAGCCCCGGCGGCACAACGGGGGCCCCACCGCGCCAGGACCGATGAGCCCCCCAGCGGCGCAACAGCCCGCCACGGCAGCGCGACCGACGAGCCCCAGCGGCGCAACAGCCCGCCACGGCAGCGCGACCGACGAGCCCCCAGCAGCACACCGGCCCGCCACGGCAGCGCGACCGGCGAGCCCCGGCGGTGCGGCGCACCCACTGCTACAGCGGCGAGGCGGGCTCCGGCGGTGCAGCAGGTCGGCCACACCGGCGGGGCCAACTCCGCTCAGCGAGCGGGTGGTTGGCCGGGCCGGGGCGGCGAGGGTGGGCGGCTGCAGCGCGGGGCGGGCGCCCCCGCCGGTGGGTGGCCGGGCGGGGGCCGGGGTGTGCGGCGGTCCGGCCGCGCCGGTGCAGCGGATCCCCCCGGAGGCATGCGCCGGTGCAGCGGATGCCCCCGGAGGCATGTGCCGGTGCAGCGGATACCCCCGGAGGCATGTGCCGGTGCGGCGGATGTCCTCCGGGGCAGTGGGCGGAGGGGCTTTTTTTTTCCGGGCCGGGCTCACATTGCGCGGGCTGTGTCGTCGGAGGGTGAGGCGGACGAGGCGGACGCCGTCGGGCCGGGCCGTGCCGGGCCGGGCGGTCGCTGCCCCGGGCCGCACCGGGGGCGCCGGGGGCGCCCCCTCGGGCCGGGTCTGCCGACCGGCCGCGCCCCCGGCCCCGCCCACCGGCCACCGGCCGGGGGCCCGCACGGTTGTGACCGAAGCCCGTGCGGGCCCGGCCGGTTCACCCACCCCCGCCCCCGGGCAGGGCGGGGGCGGGTCAGGCGGCGGCGCGGCCGGCCTTGAGCGCGGCGGTGGTGTCCACCACGCGGCGTGCCTGGTGGCGGGCGGCCTGCAGGGCGACCTCGCCCGGCGCCCCGTCGTTCGCGACGTGTGAGGTGCCGTAGGGGTTGCCGGACTGGAACTGGATGGGGTCGGTGTAGCCGGGGGGCACGATGATGCCGCCCCAGTGGTAGAAGGTGTTCGACAGCGCCAGGATCGTCGACTCCTGCCCGCCGTGGGCGTGTTTGCTGGCGGTGAACGCGGAGAACACCTTGCCCGCGATCTTGCCCGCGAACCACAGCGGGCCGGTGGTGTCGATGAAGGCGCGCAGCTGGCTGGCGGGGTTGCCGAACCGGCTGGGGGTGCCGAACAGGACCGCGTCCGCCCAGGCGAGATCGTCGTGGGTGGCCTCGGCGACATCGGCGGTGGCCGCCCGGTGCTCCACCCAGGCGGGGTTGGCGCTGATCGCCGCGTCGGGGGCGGTCTCGGCGACCTTGCGCAGCCCGCACGGTGGCGCCCGCCTTCTCCGCACCCTCGGCCACGGCCTGAGCCAGGGCGTGCACGGTGCCGGTCGCGCTGTAGTAGATGACGGGACACGTTCACAGGGTCCACAGCTGTTTCCTCGTGTTCTGAGTGCTGAATGCCGGGTGCTGAATGCCGGGCGTCGCCGGTGGTGTTAGCGGGCGATGACCAGGGTGGCGGGCGGGGCGGAGTGGAAGGTGATGTCGCTGAAGCCGGCCTTGGTGAGCCAGGCGTGGTAGTCGGCGCGCCGCCAGGTGCCGCCCTGCTGGGATTTGAGGAGCATCTCGGAGGCGAACAGCAGCGGGAAGGGCGGTCCGGAGCGGTCGTCGTCGACGACGTAGTCGCAGACCACCAGGGCGCCGCCGGGCTTGAGTGCGTCCTTGAGGCGGGTGAAGACCGCGATGTTGTCCTCGGGGCCTTCCTGGTGGGCGATGTGGGAGTACAGCGCCACGTCGTAGGTGCCGGTGCCGAAGTCGGTGGTGTGGAAGTCGCCGTCGATGCAGGTGAAGCGGTCGGCGACGCCGCGTTCGGCGAGGAGTTGGCGGGCGATGGCGTTGATGGGTTCCCAGTCCAGCTGGGTGGCGCGGGCGGCGGGGTTGGCCTTGAGCCAGGTGGCGGAGTAGATGCCCGAGCCGCCGCCGACGTCCAGGATGGACAGCGCTCCGGCCTCGGACAGGCCCAGCACGTCGGCGGCGATGGCGGCGGCGGGCACCGACTGGGCGGCGATGGCCGGCACGACCTGGCCCCAGTGGGGGTTGTCGGCGACTTCGGTGGTGGGGTCGCTGACCGGGCCGCCGGCGCGGACCACCTCGGGCAGGGCGGCCAGCTTGCCCATGTGGGTGAGTTTGAGGCGGGCCATCGCGGACAGGTCGGCGGGCCGGCCGGCGACCAGGTAGGCGGAGGCGGCCGGGGTGTTGCGGTAGCGGCCGTGTTCGAGGGTGAGCAGGCCGATGCTGACCAGGCCGTCCAGCAGGGTCTGGGCGCCGCGTTCGGAGATCTGCGCGCGGGCGGCCAGCTGGGCGGCGTCGTGGGCGCCGTCCTCGAGGTGGGTGAACAGCCGGTGTTCGGCGGCGGCGCCCAGGATGCCGGTGGACCAGTAGCCGTTGATGAGCCGCAGGATGGTGTCCGGCCCGGCATCCGGGCCGGAGCCGGGGCCTGCGTCCGGGCCGGAGCCGGTGGGCCGGGTGGTGGGCGGGGTGGTCGTGGTGGGCTGGTGCTCGCTCATGCGGTTCCTCCCCGGCCCGCGGGGGCCGCGTGGGTGCGAAGGGCGGTGCGCAGCACCGTCACGACGCGTTCGATCTGGTCGGCACTGAGTTCGGCGTGCATGGGGATGGCCAGGTGGCGGGCGAACAGGTCGGCCGAGACGGGGCAGGCCTGGCGGGCGGCGAAGACGGGCTGCAGGTGGCTGGCCCAGGTGCCGTGGCCGCAGCCGATGCCCTGGCCGCGCAGGTCGGCGGCGAGGGCGGCCCGGTCCACCCGCGCGTCCAGGGCGATGAGGTAGGACTGCCAGGCGTGGGTGCGGTCGGCGGGCACCTGAGGCAGCGTCACCAGTTCCTCGTCGGCCAGGAGTTCGCCGTAGGCGGCGGCGACCTGGGTGCGGCGGGCGAGGAGTTCGTCGATCCGCCCGATCTGGACCTGCAGGATGGCGGCGGCGATGTCGGAGAGTTTGAAGTTGTAGCCGACCTCGGTGAACTCCGGGATGGGCAGGCCGACGATCTTCGACTGGTCGAAGATGCTGCCGATGCCGAAGGAGGAGCGCAGCCGGGCGTCGGCGGCGATGGCGGGGTCGGCGGCCAGCAGCGCGCCGCCCTCGCCGCTGGTGGCGCCCTTGCGGCCGTGGAAGGACAGGCAGGACACCGGTGCCAGGGCGCCGGCCTGGCGTCCCTGGTAGGTGGCGCCGACCGCGCAGGCGGCGTCCTCGATGAGGAACAGGCCGTGCCGGTCGGCCAGGGCCTGCAGTTCGCGGTAGTCGGCGGGCAGCCCGACGGTGTCGACCGCGATGATGCCGGTGGTGCGTTCGGTGATCAGGTCGGCGACGGCCTGGACGTCCACGGTGTGGGTGTCGGGGCGTACGTCGGCGAAGACGGGCACCGCGTCCAGGTAGCGCACCGCGTGGGCGGGGGCGGGGAAGGTGTAGTCGGCGACGATGACTTCGTCGCCGCGCTGCACGCCCAGGGCGAGCAGCGCCACGTGCAGGGCGGCGCCGCAGTTGCTCAGGGCGACCGCGTCCATGGCGTAGCGCTGGGCGAGCTGGGCCTCCAGGGCCTTGCCGCGCGGGCCCTGGCCGGCGGGCCAGCCGGAGGCGAACACCTCGGCGACGGCGGCCAGTTCCTGCTCGCCCAGGCTGGCGTGCACCAGCGGCACGGCGGCAGCCGCCGCGGCGGAAGCAGAGGCGGCAGAGGCTGGTGTGGCGGGTGTGGCGGGTGTGGTGGTGGTCATGGCGGTCACGTCCCCTGCGGCTGCGGTGCCGCAGCGGTAGCGGTGGCGGTGGGGGGCTGGTAGCGCAGGGGGGTGAGTTCCTCGACGTCGTAGCGCTTGCGCATCTCCTCCACCGCGGCCGGGTCGACGGTGGTGCCGCGTGCCCAGATCTCCGCGATCTCCTCGAAGTACTGCTCGTGGTCGGGCGAGGGGAAGCTCTGGAAGAGCATCTTGACCGGTTTGTCGGTGGCGTTGCGGAAGGCGTGCGGGGTGCCGGTCGGCACGAACATGCAGCCGCCCTCGGCGGCGCGGATGACGCGTTCGCCGCTGGCGGAGCGCCAGTGGTGCCAGGTGTCGCGGGTGCGCCGGGTGGGCTCGAAGCACATCAGGTCCAGCTCGCCCTCAAGGACGTAGAAGAACTCCTGGGACTCGTGGTGGACGTGGGCGCCGACGTCGAAGCCGGGCGGGACGATCACCTCGAAGATGGAGACGGCGGAGCCCTGCGCCTGGGTGGCCTTGAAGGTCACCTCCTGCGCCGGGGTCTTCAGCGTGCGTCCCCCACCGGGCGGGACGATCAGGCTGGCAGTCATGTGATGGTTTTCCTTCGGTTGTCGCGGACATCTCGCGCGGCGCGCGGCCCTGCTGCGCCTGGGCGAGGCGGGGCGGGGCGGGGCGGGGGCGGGTCAGCCGGCGGCGGGCGGGGTGTCGCTGTTCCAGCGGCCCAGGGCCATCTCGGCGGTGATGCCGGGGCCGAAGCCGGCGATCAGGCCGGTGGCGTCGGGCATCGGGGTGTCCTCTTCGAACAGGCGCAGGGCCGCGTCCAGGACGACCGCGCTGGCGATGTTGCCGTACTCGGTCAGCGTCGACCAGCTGTGGCGGAACACCTTGCGGTCCACGTCCAGGAACTTGGCCAGGTCGTTGAGGATCCGCGGGCCGCCGGCGTGCACGATGTAGAAGTCGAGGTTGGAGGCGTCCCACTGGTGGCCGGCGGCGAACTCGCGCAGCACCGGGGCGAGCGGTTCCATCGTGCCGGGCACCCGGCGGTCCAGCTGGAAGTGGAAGCCGGTGTCGCGCACCGAGTAGGAGATCCAGTCCTCGGTGTGGGGGATGAGGTAGGAGGAGTTGCGCTCCAGCTCGATGCCGGTGCCGCCGGTGCCGCGCACCACGGCGGCGGCGACCGCGTCGCCGAACAGGCCGTCGGAGAGCAGCGAGCCGATGTCGTCCATGTCGGGCTGGTAGCACAGCGAGCACAGCTCGCAGGAGACGATCAGGACGTTGCTGCCGGGGTGGGCCACGCAGAAGTCGTGGGCCCGGTTGATGGCGGCGCCGCCGGCCGCGCAGCCCAGCTGGGCGATGGGGATCTGGCGGGTGTCGGAGCGAAAGCCCATCGTGTTGATGAGCCAGGCGGTCAGCGAGGGCATGAGGAACCCGGTGCACGACACGTAGATGATCGCGTCAATGTCCCGGGCGTTGACCTGGGCGTTGGCCAGGGCCTCCTCGACGACCTCGGGGGTGCGCTTTTTGGACTCCGCCTCATAGATGCGGTTGCGCTCGGTCAGGCCGGGGTGTGCCAGGGTCTGCTCGATGGGCTGCACGATATGCCGCTTCAGCACCCCCGTGTTGCGGATCAGCCGCAGCGCCAGAGGCAGTTGCGGCTTTCCGGCGTGGACCCTCTCGGCGAATTGAAGCGTCTCTTCCGCTGTGATGACGTATTCCGGCACACGCACTGACGGCTTGCATAGCCTAGGCATATCGGGAATCCACTTTCTCTAGAGTCTGCCTTCTGCACGTGAGGAAGCTTTCGCGCACTCCCGGTGCCGCCCGGCGGGCGGCGGCGAGGGCAGCTGCTGTGACGGCGTCTGCCGCGCCGCCTTCGCCGGCCCCGGACCACCACGCCTGCCCCCACTTGGGGCTCGGGCCCTCATGCGGCTCGGGCTCGGGCCCTTGGGGGGAGCCCTCGGCCTTTGGCCTCCTCAGGGGCTCCATGGGGCTCCTTGAGGCTCCTTGGGGCTCCTTGGGGCTTGCCGAGACCGGTGGAGGCCTGCGGGTCAGGGCCCCGCGGGGGCAGGGGTGGTGGTGGTCCGGGCGCCGGGGAAGGCGGCACGGGTGAGGCACGGGCGGACCGGCCCGGGGGCCGGGTGGGGCTTGGAGCGGGTGCAGGGTGCGGGGGTGCTGTCCTCCCCCTTTGCGGGGGGGCGGGGACCGTATGACCGGTGGGCTGCGGGCCGGGCCGGGGGAAACGAAGCGCGGGTTGGGGGCGCGGCAGGGCGTGGGGAGACGGGGAGGTGCCGGGGGTGCGGGGGCGCCGGGTGTGCGGGGGTGCTGGGGTGCGGGTTCACGGCGCGGCGCCGCGGTCCTGCCCTGGCGGGCGAGGGGGTGGCGCGGGGCTGCGGACTTGTCGCCGCGGTGCGGCCGGGGTCCGGTGGCGGGCGGGCGCTGCGGGTCCCGAGCGGGTACGTCGATGCCCCGGGCAGGTACGTCGATGCCCGGGCGGTAGGGGAAAGCCCCCTCTCCCCGCCCCTGGGGGCCGCCCCTCCCCCACCGCCGGCCGTTTCCCGGCCCCGAGACGGCCCGCAGCTGACGGCCCGCGCGGCAGCGGGACTTGAACCGGAGCGAGGGGATACCGGCGGGCCCGGGACCCGGTGCCGGCCAAGGCGCGGGCGGCCTTTTCCGGGGCGGATTTCGTCCCGGCCGAGGAGCCGAAATCAAGGAGGGCGAAAATCCCCGCCGGGCCCGCGTACGTCGACGCGGGGCGTCAGGGCATACGGGCGAATAAATGCGGTGGGGAAGCGATACGACACTCAACCCACCGCCCCAGAACCGGCTTTGGGCAGGGAAGTCGTGCGGAAATAGTGACACGGATGCCGTCCCCGCACCAAGGGACTCCGAAAGTGACGTAGGTCACTGCACCGGGGTGTTGTGTAAACCGGATCCCGGGGCGGGCGCCCGCCCCGGCGCGGAGCGGCGGCGTCCACATCTCCGGCTGCTTCGGGGCGAGTTGGCGGCTGTCCCGGGGCGGGGCGGGGGCCGCCGGGGGTGCGCGCAGGGTGCGCAGGGGGTGCGCGCCGGAGGCCTGGCGGCCCAGAGGCTGTGTCATATCCCTGAAGCCGGGTGGTCGCCGTCTGGCACGCACTCCCCCAAGGCCTGGAAGGCCAGGGGCCCGTGCCGCGTTGCCGAACCGCCCAGGCAGCCCCTCCCCAGGCCTGACGGGCCCCCGGGGGCCTCGCCCAGGACGCTCCGGCGCCTTGCGGTCGCACGCACCAGACGGCGCCCGCTGATCCGACCCAGGGTCATGGCACAGGCGCTGAGCCCCGGCACTTCCCCTGCGGCAGGTCGGCGGCGGTCTCCGGGCCCGGCTGCCGCGCCCGCGCCCCCGGGGTCGCGCCGCTTCCCGTGGCGGGGTCGCTTCCCGTGGCGGGGCCTGCGCAACACCCGCGCGGCGGTGTCCTGTTGGGGTCCTTGCGTCGCGGGCCCGGTCCGTCTTGGGGGCCGCGGGATCCGGGGGCCGTGGTGCCGGGCGGGGCATGCCGGGGCTGGGGCCTTGCGGGGTGCCGGGCCCGGGGGCCGGGCTCCGGCTTCGGGGAGGGTGTGTCCGCAGGGGTTCGCGCCGGCCACGGGGTGGGGCGGGGGCGGCTGGGGGCGTCGCCTTGGTGTGCCGTACGGGCGGGTCCGCGCCGCCTTCTCCTCCGGCGGGGCGGGGGGGCGGCCCGGGAGGGGGCGGGGCGGGCTGCGGGTGGTGGAGGGGCTTTGCCGTGGGAGCCGGGCCGGCGGAGGCGGGGCCGGCCGGCGGGGTCACAGGACGCGGATGGCGGATTCGGCGTGGTGGCGGGCCAGTTGCAGGGTCTGGCGGCTGTCGCGGGCGAGGTCGGCGCGGATGCGGCGGCGGGCCTCGGCCAGGGTGGTGCCGGCGCCCAGGACCTGTTCGATGTGGTCCTCGCGCAGCAGGGCGTGGTGCTGGGCGACCACTGTGACGCCGCGTTCGTCGGGCAGCACGGACCATTCGCCGCAGTGCGCGGCCAGCAGCGGGCGGGGCACGGTGGCCTTGTGCACGATGCGTCCGGCGTGCGGGAAGCAGATGCGGATGCCGGCCACGTTGCGGGCGGGTCCGCCGTCGGCGGCGGTGAGTTCCAGGGCGACTTTCTGGATGCCCAGGTGGGGTTCTTCCAGGGCGGCCCGGCGCACGTGCGGGAGCTGGCCGGGCCAGTCGGCGACGTCGTAGAGGAAGCCGTAGACCAGTTCGGCGGGCCCGTTGACGCGGATCGACTCGGCGAAGGAGAGGGCCAGTTCGTCCAGGCGGGTCCAGCGTTCGGCCAGGAACTGCAGGCTGCGCAGGGTGGAGCGGGTGTTGTCGGTGGTGACCTGGGCGAGCCAGATGGCGTCCTGGGGCCGGTCGGGGGCGGCGGTGAACTCGTGTTCCAGGGTCACCCGGCAGCGGCCGGGCGCCAGCGGCTGCACGCTCCAGCGGCCGGCCATCGAGGTGGCGGGCTCCATGAGCAGGTCCTGGCGGAAGGTGATCTGGCGGCGCACGGGGTCCTGGGTGCGGTGGGCGGTCCAGGAGACGATCTGGCCCTCGGCCAGTGCCCACACCCTCACGCGTTCGTGGACGCCGTCGAAGTCCAGGCGCTGGGCGTAGATGTTGCGCGGCAGGTAGAGCGGCCAGCGTTCGGGGTCCGCGATCAGCGCGTAGAGGGTGGAGGCGGGTGCGGCCACCTCCCGCGTGTGCGACAGCCGGTGGATGCGCTCGCCGGGCACCGGGCCCCCCTTTCTCTCGCGTTGTGCACGCGACTGGTCGTGGCAAGTCCGGCCGGACCGGGCCGGGTGGTGCAACGCGGCGGGTCGGGGCCGGGGCCCGGTGACGGGCAGGCAGGTTCGGGGTGGAGCGCGTCCGGAGTGGGGCCGGTGGTCTGTGCAGTGTGCCCCATCCGGCTCGACGCGTGCCCGCAGACGGCTCGAGTCCGCCTCGTCCCGCGCCGGGCACGCGCACCGAACCGAAGACGGGGCCCGCCCCAGCCCCAGCCCCTTTGGTACTGCTTGGTGCTGCGGCCCGCGCCGCGGCCCGGGACCCGCCCGCGTGACCGGGCACCGCAGGCGGGCAGCGGGCGCCCGGCGCGGGTGCTGCACGGGGCTGGGCGCCCCGGTGGTGCGGCCCCCCGGTGGTGCGGCCCGGGTGGTGCGGGGTGGCTGGATGCCCGGTGGCGTGGCCGCCGGGCGCCGGGGGCCGTACCCGGATAGCGGGCGCGGTCGGGCGGGTGGTGACCAGATGGCCGTAACCGAAAAGGGAGCTGGTGCCCAGACGGCCAAAGCCCGACAGCCAGGGGCCGGACTCGTGGTGACCGGGCGGCCGTGGCCGGACGGCCGGCAGGCGGACGGCCAGTGGTCAAAGGGCTAGTGGCCAGGTGGCCGTGGCCCGACGGCGGGCAGGCGGACGAGCGCCGATTAGGTGTCCGCAGCCGGACAGCCGGTAGCCGGGGGCCGGTGACTGTGGCCCGAGCGGACGAAGCAGCGGCCGTGGCCGGACAGCCGGTCGGCCAAGCAGCCTCGGCCGACCGGCCGGAAGCCGGACAGCCGGCGATTGGACAGCCGGCCACCGGGCGTCCCGAGCCGAACGTCAGGCCCTGTGTCCTGGCCCCGGCCGGAGGGCCGCCGTCTGGCACGCACGCCCGCCGTGCTGCCGGAACGCCCTGGACCCAACTGGGCCTGCCCGGCCGTCCGGGAGCCGGTCAACCGGCGGCCGGACAGCCCAAGGCGGACGGCCGCCGGCCAGACAACCCTGGCAGCCCAGGCCCAGCGGCCCGTCACCCACTGGCCCCGCACCAGACGACCGAAAGTGAAAGACCGACAGCCAGGACGACAGGACGGCCGGCGACCAGACGGAACGGCCGGAGCCCTGGCCGGGCACCGTGAGCCGAGACCGGCAACCGGCAACCGGCGGCCGGCGGCCGGCGGCCGGCGGCCGGCGATCAGGCGGGTGGGCCGGACGGCCGGACAGCGCCCGGACCTGGCCAGACAGCCGGGAGCCGGACGGCCCGCGCCGGGCGGCCGGGGCCCGGCGCGGGCCGGATGCCCGGCTGCCGGCCGGCCTGTGGCCAAGGGGCCGGGCACCGGGCCGCCGGTGGCCAGGTGCCCGGCCCCTGCCACCCGGTGCCAGGTGCCCGGGGTGCCGGTGTCCGCCGCCCGGTGCCGGGTGGTTCAGGCCGCGTAGAGGTCGAACGTGGAGGTGCGCCGCGGTCCGGCCGTGACGTCCAGCTGGGGGTCGACGGCCAGCATCGCCTGGTGCAGCCGCTGCACCTGCGGGGAGGGCTCCACCCCCAGTCCTTCGATCATGCGGATGCGCAGCTTGCGGTAGATCTCCAGGGCCGAGGCCTGCCGCCCCGAGCGGTACAGCGCCACCATGGCCTGCGAGTGCAGCCCCTCGTGCTGGGGGTAGCGCGCGGTCAGTTCGGTGAGCTCGGCGATGAGCTCGGAGTGCCGGCCAAGGCGCAGGTCGGCGTCGATGCGCCGCTCCACGGTGCCCAGGCGGGACTCCTCCAGCCGCATGACCTCGATCTCCAGGATGGGGCCCACCCGCACGTCCACCAGCGCGGGCCCGCGCCACAGCGCCAGGGCCTGGCGGAAGCGGTCGGCGGCGGTGGCGTCGTCGCCGTTCTCGAAGGCGGTACGGCCCTCGGTGGCCAGGCGGTCGTACTCGTGCACGTCCACCCCCTCGGGGGGTATCTGCATCAGATAGCCGCCGTGCCGGGTGGCCAGGACCTCCTTGGCGGTGCCGGGGGTGCCGGGCCCCAGTGCGGTGCCCAGGTGCCGGCGCAGCTGGAGGATGTAGGTCTGCAGGGTGGTCAGCGCGCTCTGGGGCGGTTCGGTGCCCCAGAGTTCCTCCATGAGCGTGGGAACAGGCATGACCTGTCCGGGATAGAGGGCAAAGAGGGACAAGATCTGCCGCGGCTTGCGTGCCGTCGGAACAATCGATCCCCCGTTGACCTCGGCGCTCAACGGACCCAGAACCTGAATCTTCATGGGTGTTCTCCGTACTTCGTCGAGTGTGTGTCTTGACTGCATTCCGTCGCCGCGGGCGCTCTCGTGTCGGGTGCGGGGCGTCCTCCTTTCGCCGTACGGGCCACCGGGCCCCGGTGGTGCACCAGGAACCGGAACCGGGACAGGAGCCGGAACCAGAACCCGAACCGGAACAGGGACTGGGGCAGGGGCTGGGGCTCGGGCTGGGGCTGGGGGGCCGGCCGGCGCGGGGTGCGGTCCGCGTGCCGGGGCCGGGCCGGGTGAGGCGGCGTCAGGCGCCGTGCGGTGCCTGCGGGTTGCACGGTAGGCGGCGCGGGCCAGGTGCGCCTGGCCCGGGGTGAAGTCCGTGCGGCCGGCAAGGAAACGTTGTCGCGCACCACCCGCCCGCCCTCCCCCTCGCTCCTCGAAGTCCTTTACACGTCCGTGAACGGTTCCAGCTGCCGTGCATGCCGTGCGGTGCACGGGTGCACGGGCCCGCTGCGCGGTGGGGCGCGCCAGCCGGCGGTGGTACGCGGTGGTGCACGGCGTGGCCGGTGGGGGCGGCGCACGCGCTCTCCACGCGGCTCGCCCGCCGCAGATCTCGCGGCGGGCGAGTGCGTGGGGAAGAAGGGGAAGGGCAGGCGGCAGGGGGCCGGCCCGAAGGGGCGGGGCGGACGGGCGGGGGCCGCCCGCTGCCGGCCGGGCGCCGGCCCCGCGGGGGGGGTCAGCCGGTGGGCACCAGCCGTACCTTCACGGCCGGGGGCGCCGGAGCCGCCGCACCCGCCCCCGGGGCCGGGGCCGGGGCCCCGGGGGCGGCGGCAGCGCCGGCCCCCGCCGCGGCGGGGGCCGGGACGGGGGCGGGGGCGGCCAGGTCGTGGCCGGCGGTCAGGATGGAGCGCTGCAGGCGCCGCAGCCGGGCCGAGGGCTCCAGGCCCAGCTCGTGCACCAGGGTGGTGCGCAGCCGCTGGTAGGCGTCCAGCGCCTCGCCGCGCCGGCCGGAGCGGTGCAGGGCCAGCATGTACTGGGCGTGCAGGCTCTCGTGGGTGCGGTAGCCGTTGACCAGCACGGTCAGTTCGGCCAGCAGCTCGCGGTGGCGGCCCAGGCGCAGGTCGGCCTCGATGCGCCGGTCCAGCGCGCACAGCCGGCTCTCGTCCAGGCGCTTGATCTCCATCTGCAGCTGCGGGCCGGCCTGCACGTCGGCGAAGGCGGTGCCCGACCACAGGGCCAGCGCCTCACGCAGCTGGCGGGCCGCGCCGGCGCAGTCCCCGGCGTCCATGGCCCGGTAGCCGGCGCCCGCCAGCCGCTCGAAGGTCCGCACGTCGCTGGTGCCGCCGCCGCTGCACAGCAGGTACCCGCCGGGCATCGTCACCAGCACGTCCTTGGCACTGCGCCCCCCGCCCGGGGCGCCCGGCGCGGCGGGGGTGCCCGGCGCGGTGTCCGGGGCGCTGTCGCGCTCCAGCGCGGCGGCGATCAGCTCGCGCAGCTGCAGGACGTAGGTCTGCAAGGTGGTGCGGGCGCTGCGCGGCGGGGCGGCGCCCCACAGCTCCTCGGTCAGGGCGGACACCGGCACCATCCGGTCGGCGTGCAGCGCCAGCAGCGCCAGCACCTGCCGGGGCTTGGGGGCCGTGGGCGTGACGGACAGGCCATTTTCCCGCACCGCCAGTGCGCCGAGTACCTCGATGTCCACAGCGTCCCCCTGAAGGTGGTTGTTGCCGCTCGCGTCGAAGCCGCTCGCGGAGCCGATCCCCTTACCGCACCCAGATTCAAATAGATTCGCGGAGCCCTGTCAATACAAAACCGCGTAGTTGGTTTCTAGTTGCGCTGGAGTCCACTTCAGGTGATCTGCCTGCCATTTCTTGAGTGGATCTTGAGGAAGGGGCAGGTCACGCGGGTATGGACCGGCGGGTTCCGGCCGCGGGTGGCCGATCCGGCACGGGCGGAATGACCCCCTGGGCCTGGCCGGGACGGCAAAACAGCGGGTGCCCGCTGTTTTACGTTGGGTCTAACAGCGGCTGAAGTCCCGTGGTTTCACGGGGACTTGACGGGACCCGGGCAGGGGGCCGGGGCCGCCCGGGGGCCGTGGGGGCGGGCCTGGTGCCCTGCGGGGGCGGTTCCGGGGTTAGGAAGGGGCAATTGCGGGGTCTGAGGGGGTGGTTTCCGGAGGGTCTGGGAGGGGGTTCCGGGGCCCGGAAGGGCACCTCCGGTGCCCCGCCCGGGGACGGTCCGGCGTCCACGCGGGCTCCACCGGGCAGGGCCGGGCAGGGCCGGGCGGGGGCGGGCGGGGGCGGGCGGGGCGAGTGAGGGAGGCGGGGCGCGGAGTGGCTTCCGGAGTGCCGTGCCCGGGAGAGCACCCTCGGGGCCCGGACGCCCGGGATTCCCCGGCCCCCTCCGGGACGCCGTGGACGCCGTGACTTCCGGTCGCCCCGGGGGGCGGGCCCGCACGGGATGTGCCGGTGCGGGCCGCCGTCACGCCAGGGAGCGCCCCGGGGGGGGCGGGGAGCCTCCGGGGGTTACGGGCGCCGGGGGCGGCGGGGGCCGTGCGGGGCGGCGCCCCGGCCGCCGGGGCCGCTTCGGCCCTCCCGGACGCCCGGGGCGCCCGGGGCGGCGGGGGCAGTGGGAGCGGCGGGGGCAGGGGGCGTGGCGGGGGCAGGGGGCGTGGCGGGGTGGGGGGTGAGGCGGGGCAGCAGGAGGTCCCAGTACTGGGCCAGGGTGCGCGGGGAGAGCCACCGGGGGTCGGTGCGGCCCAGCGCGGCGAAACCGACGGTGGCCGCGACGACGGCTGCCGCCGCGGCGGCCGGGCTGACGCCGCCGGCCAGGGCGCCCTGGCGGCGGGCGGTGTGCAGCAGCGTCTCGACCCAGCGCTGCCAGGCGCCGCGCAGGTCCAGCGGGTCGGTGCGCCAGGGGGCGGGGCCCACCAGCTGGAACCCGGCGCGTACCACGATGTCCTGTTCCAGGGCGTGCAGCAGGGCGTTCCCGGCCGCGGCCAGACGCGGCAGCGGGCTGCTGTGGTGTTCCTCGGCCTGGCGGGTGATGCGGTGCAAGGTGGCCAGCGAGGCCGCCTCCACGGCGCGGGCCAGGGCCTGTTTGTTCTCGAAGTGGAAGTGCAGGGCGCCGGTGCTGACCCCGGCCCGCCGGCTGATGGTGCCCAGCGTGGCCGGTACGAAGCCTTCCTCGGCAAACACCTCGGCGGCCGCCCGCATCAGTGACTCCCGCGTGCGCGCGGCACGTTCCTGCTGCACCATCGTGGCTCTCCTGGACTGGGCACGGACACGGGCACCTCCGGCAGGCCGGCCCGCGCCCCCCATGGCGGAGGCGGGGCGGCCGCCGCCCACCGTAAGCCGACTCCCGCCCCAGCCCAGACGGCTGCCCGCCGCAGCCGACTGCGGACTGACGACTACCGGTTGGCAGCTGCCCGTCGGCGACTGCCGATTCGGGGTGGGCGGTGGCCGGTTGGCGGTTGGCTGCTGCTGACTGGCGGCTGCCGGACAGCGGTTGGTGGCGGGTGGCTGGGGGTGGGCAGTTGCCTGCTGGCAGTTGCTGCGTGGCGGCTGCCCGCTGACGGTTGCCGGTCGGCGGCTGGTGGACAGTTGACGTTACGGCGGCGGGCGGCCGGCGTTGTGGTTGCCGACTGCCGGTCAGGCAGCCGACGTTACGGCCACCCGGTACGGGCTGCCGGCCCGGCGGCTGGTGGCCGCCAGTGGTGGGCGGCCGGCAGTTGCTGGTTGGCGGCCGGCGTTGCGGTGGCCGGGGCAGCCCGCAGCTCCCCCTCCCCTCCCCCAGACCCTCAGGTCCCGACCCGTCCGCCCCCGGGCCCCGCGAGGCGGCCCGGAGTCCCCTGCAATCCGTTCCTTGGAGTCCTGCCCTGCCGGAGGCGAGGGCCTGAGGGGGGTGGGGGGGGAGCGCGGCCCCTCGACTGCGGCGGACGCGCGGCTGACATACGGGACTTCACCCCGGCCCCCAGTTCCCGGTCCCCGGTTCCCGGGCCGCGGGGCGGGCCGGGTGGTTCCGGGCGGCCGGACGCCGGGCGGGGGCCGGGGGCGGGGGCGGGGCCCCGCGGGCGCGGGGCCGGGGGCGGCGGCGCCCTGCCCCGCGTACCCCTGGCAGGGCCGGGAGAGCCACGGCGCCGCACCGCGCGCACCGCGCGCACCGCGCGGGCCCGAGCGGACGGCCCCGGGCCGGGCGGGCGGCCCCGGGCGGGGCGGGGGTTATTGCGGGGGGTTGCCGTGTTTGCGGGAGGGCAGGTCGGCGTGTTTGGTGCGCAGCATGGCCAGGGCGCGGATGAGGACCGCGCGGGTTTCGGCGGGGTCGATGACGTCGTCGACCAGGCCGCGTTCGGCGGCGTAGTAGGGGTGCATCAGCTCGGTTTTGTACTCCTTGGCCAGGCGGGCGCGCATCGCCTCGGGGTCGGGGGCGGCGGCGATCTGCCGGCGGAAGATGACGTTGGCGGCGCCGTCGGCGCCCATCACCGCGATCTCGTTGGTGGGCCAGGCGTAGGTGAGGTCGGCGCCGATGGACTGGCTGTCCATGACGATGTAGGCGCCGCCGTAGGCCTTGCGCAGCACCAGGGAGATGCGCGGCACGGTGGCGTTGCAGTACGCGTACAGGAGCTTGGCGCCGTGGCGGATGATGCCGCCGTGCTCCTGGTCGACGCCGGGCAGGAAGCCGGGCACGTCCAGCAGGGTGAGCAGGGGGATGTTGAAGGCGTCGCACATCTGCACGAAGCGGGCGGCCTTCTCCGAGGCCTCGATGTCCAGCACGCCGGCCAGGGTCTGGGGCTGGCTGGCGACGACGCCGACGACCTGGCCGTCCAGGCGGGCCAGGGCGCAGATGATGTTGCGGGCCCAGCGTTCGTGGACCTCCAGGTACTCGCCGTCGTCGAGGAGTTCGGCCAGCACCCGGTGCATGTCGTAGGGGCGGCTGCCGTCGGCGGGCACCACCTCCAGCAGCTGGGGGGTGGGCCGCTCGGCGGGGTCGGTGCAGGCGAGGGCGGGCGGGCCCTGGCGGTTGTTGGAGGGCAGCAGCGACAGGAGGTAGCGGACCTCGGCCAGGCAGGTCTCCTCGTCGTCGTAGGCGAAGTGGCACACCCCCGAGGTCTGGGCGTGCACGTCGGCGCCGCCCAGGCCGTTCTGGGTGATCTCCTCACCGGTCACCGCGCGCACCACGTCGGGGCCGGTGATGAACATCTGCGAGGTGTCGCGGACCATGAACACGAAGTCGGTCAGCGCCGGACTGTAGGCCGCGCCGCCCGCGCACGGGCCGAGCATCACGCTGATCTGCGGGATGACACCGGAGGCTTTGGCGTTGCGCTGGAAGATGCCGCCGTAACCGGCCAGCGCCGCCACGCCCTCCTGGATACGGGCGCCCGCGCCGTCGTTGAGGGAGACCAGCGGGGCACCGGCCGCGATGGCCATGTCCATGATCTTGTGGATCTTCGTGGCGTGCGCCTCGCCCAGCGCGCCGCCGAAGATGCGGAAGTCGTGCGCGTAGACGAAGACCGTGCGGCCCTCCACCGTGCCCCAGCCGGTGACGACACCGTCCGTGTAGGGCCTTTTCGCCTCCAGGCCGAACCCGGTGGCCCGGTGCCGGCGCAGCTGCTCCACCTCCTGGAAGGAATCCTCGTCCAGGAGCAGCCCGATGCGTTCCCGGGCGGTCAGCTTGCCCCGGGCGTGCTGAGCCGCGGTCGCCTTCTCGCCCGGCCCCTCCAGCGCCTGCGCGCGGATCGCGGCCAGCTCGGCCGTGCGGCCGCGCGCCTCGGCCGATGCCGCATCCCGTGCGGAGGGCTCCGTCACCGTCACCACGACGGTCCCCTTTCTCCTCGAATCGGCCCGGCCCCGCCCGCGGCGGGCCCGGCACCCGGCCGGACCGGACCGCAGCCACGGACCAGACCCACTGCAGCGGATCTCACATCCAGGACATGTCCCATCACCCCGCACCCCGCACCCCGCAAGGACCAAGCCCCCGGGACACCCGGATGCCGGATCCCCGGCCCCGGCACACCGGGACCCGAGGCCTGGGACCCGAGGCCTGGGGCCTGGGCCCCTGGTAGCAGGGACCGGGGCCCGCCCCTGCCGAGCCGGGGGCGGGCGGCCCGGCCCGGGAGCCGGTTTCCCCCGGCCCCCGGACCCAGCCCCCATTCCCCGGGGGGGCGGATGGCCCGTTCCCGGGCCCGCTCTGCTGCCGGACCCGACTCCATGCCGGGCCCGGCCCTGTCCCCGGGCCCGGCTCTCTTGACCGGCCCCGCCCTACTGCCGGACCCAGCTCTGACTGCCGGGCCCAACCCTGCTGCCCGGCCCCGCTGTTCCCGGGCCCGCTCTGCTGCCGGACCCGACTCCGGTGCCGGGCCCGGCACTCTTGCCGGGCCGCTCCCTTCCCGGGCCCGGCTGTGGACCGCTCTCTTCCCGGGCCCAACCCTGCTGCCCGGGCCGCGCTCTGTTTCCGGGTCTGTTTCCCGGCGCGGCTCTGGTGCCCGGCCCTGCTGCGGTGCCGGATCCAGCTGTGGTGCCGGGCCCCGGTGGTGTCTGGCCCCGAGGCCACTTCCCCGGTCCGGGCCCGGACACAACGCCGGTCCCGGTCCAGCTCCCGTTGCCGGTCTCCGGTCACGCGCCGGTCCGGGTTCGGGCACCCCCCGGCAAGGGGCAGGGCGCCGGGCGTCCGGACCGGGTGGCGACGTGTGCGTGTGTGTCAGCGCCAGCTGTGCGGTGCCCGGTAGGCCCGGGCGGGCTCCGGCGGACGCCAGGCCGCGACCCGGCGCGGTACGTGCGGTATCCGGTCCCCGCCCGGCGGCCGGCCGGCGGCCAGCGAGAACAGTGTCACGGCAACAGCGGCGAGCTCTTCGTCGCTGGCCTGCCCCCGCTCGATCCTGAGCAGGGCAGTCCTACGTTCGGCAGCGTCCACGACCCCACCTCCCCTTTAAGCGCCAACGGTCGACCGCCGGGCTCAAAACAGGCTCGGGTCTGCCTGGAGCTGCCCGCACAACAGCCCCCGACACCACCCACCCCAACCCCAGACCCCAACCCCAGCCCCCCCTCACGCCTCTGGCCCCGCCCCGGAACACCTACCGCAAGACAGCCCCGGGACCCGCCACACAGGGGCACCCGCAACACGACCAACCCGCACACCCGCGAATCCCCCGCAGCGACCCGCGGGCGGCCCCGCACGAGCAGACAACCACCACCCCGCCTCGCCCCCACCCACCCAGCCCCACCACAGCGCCACGGCGCCACCAGCCAGGAGCAGCCCGGACACACACCCCTGCCCGGACACACACCCCATCCGGGACACGACACAACGTCAGGCCCCCAGCGGCAGAAGGCTCCTGAGACACACCCCCGGCACACCACCGGCACAGCCCGCCCGACCCCCCTCTCCCAACACCGCCCCACACCCCCACCCCCGCCCAGCCCCACCCCACGGCCACCACGACACCGCGCCCCCGGCACTCAGGACCCGTCCCGCACCCGTATCCGCACGCAAGGCCCGCCACCCCAGCCCGCACAGCCCACCCACCCCCTCCCCCATCACCCCACCCCCTCCACACCCCGCCGCCTCCCCTCAACCGGCCGCCTCCCCGCCTCCCGAACCCCTCACCCCCGGCCCACACCCCGGCTCCACACCACTCCGCCCCCCCACCCCATCCCTGCCGCACCCAACAGGCCGCGCCACCCGGACCGTCCGGGCCGCGCCACCCGGGCCATGCACACCGTCCGGACCAGGCCCCCGCACCTCCCCCGCACAGGCCGGGCCCTCCAGGCAGTACGGACCGCCCCCGAAAACGCACCCGGGACCGCACCCGGGGGCGGCCTGACCGGGGCAGAGGTGACACACCGTTTCATTAAAAACCGCTCGTACGGTTTTTAACGGGGCTAATGTCACGGGCATGTTCCCCGCCACCGCCTCCCCGCCCCACCCGCCGGAGAGCCGGAACGGAACCCCCGCCTTCCGGCCAAAGCGGCCCCCACCGCCCCCGCCCCGCCCCCCGCACACCCGCCGAGGTGGCCACGGCACGGAGGCCGGCGGGGAGGCAAACGGAATGCGTCACACCGGACCGTCCCCGCAGCGGAGCACGGCCCGCCTCTGGATATCAAACCGGCAAGTTGGTTTTATACGCGGTCTGGACACGAATCGTGACGGGAGTCACCAGTGAGCAAGCAGGAACGGGCCACCCGTACCCGCAACGCCCTCATCCTCTCCGCCGCCCAGCTGTTCGAGCGGTCCGGCTACACACAGGCCAGCCTGGACGAGATCAGCTCCGGCGCCCGCGTCAGCCGCGGCGCACTGCACTTCCACTTCGAGAACAAAGCAGCCCTCGCCGACGCCGTGGAACAAGCCGCCGCCCACACCCTGCGCACCACCGCCCACACCCCACCCCCCGACCCCACCAGCGCAGTCCAGGCCCTGATGGACCTCTCCCACCGCATGGTCCACCTGCTCCACCACGACATCGTGGTCCGCGCCGGCTTCCGCCTCAACTGCGACACCGGCCCACGCACCCCCCTGGACCTGCGCCAGGAATGGCACACCTGCGTCCACCAGCTCACCACCCGCGCCGCCGACGAACACGCCCTGGCCCCCGGCATCAGCCCCGACAGCCTCGCCGCCACCATCGTCGCCACCACCACCGGCCTGGAAGTCCTCAGCCGCGCCAACCGCAGCTGGCTCTCCCCCTCCTCCCTCACCAGCTTCTGGCAACTCCTCCTCCCCACCGTAGCCAGCCCACCCACCCTCCCCACCCTCCAACCCAACCGCACCCCCACCCACTAGCAGCTGTCCGATGGTCGTGTGACACTCCTTCTAGGAACTCGTTCCGTGGGGCATGGGGCGGGGAGATCTTTCGGATGAGGAGTGGGCTCGGCTGGAGCCGCACTTGCCGACGAATCACGGGCGGGGTGAACGCTGGCAGTGTCACCGTCGGGTGATCAACGCGATTCCGTTCCGGCAGCGGACCGGTCTTCCCTGGCGCGACCTGCCTCCTTGCTTCGGTAGCTGGAAGACGGTCCACGATCGTCATCGCAGGTGGTCGGCGGACGGCACGTGGAGAGGATCCTGCGGGCCGTCCAGGCCGACACCGATGCCGAGGGCCGGATCGACTGGAGCACGGTCAGCGTCGATTCCACGACCTGTCGCGCTCATCAGCACGCGGCTGGTGCCCCCAAGCGGGCCCCGAAGATCCCGGGTCGGCGCAGGAGCCCGGCACGTCATCGTTCCGATGAGGCCCTGGGGCGCTCGCGAGGCGGACTCACAAGCAAGATCCACCTTGCCGGGGAAGGCGGGTGTCGCCCGCTCGGGTTTGTCGTCACGCCCGGCCAGTGGGGGAATGCACCGCAGATGATTCCCGTCCTGGAGGAGATCCGCGTGCCCAGGCAGGCTGGTGGACGACCACATACTCGGCCTGGCCATGTCGGGAGAGATAAGGCGTACTCATCACGAGGCATCCGTCGTCACCTGCGCAGACGTCAGATCAAGCACACGATCCCCGAGCCGAGAGATCAGCGGGCCAACCGCCGACGCCGCGGCAGCCAAGGCGGCCGGCCCACAGGGTTCGACCAGGCGATCCACCGCCGCCGGAACGAAGTTGAGCGGACCACCAACCGGCTCAAGAACTCCCGCACTGTCACCACGCGCTTCGACAAGCGGGCGTACGTCTTCCACGGGACGGTCACCGCGGCGGCGATCCGCCTATGGCTGCGTCCGGAGAGCAGGGCCCCGGCTCAGAGGTCCTTGGCACCCGGGTAGTGGTGGCGAAGTTCGCTGAGTACACGCTCGTCGTCTGCCCTGACGTCCCAGGAGGAACTATCGAACTCGGTCAGGACGAGCACCAGCTTGTCCCCGGCGAATCCCCGTGCTTCGGCATCGATCAACTGGAGGAAGGGGGTCGTCAGCGACAACAGAGTCAACGTGTCCATGCCGGTGTCGGCGGACCGCCTCTTCACCTCGACACAGCGAGGGTCGACGATCTCATCGAATTCGATGCGCCAGGTCAGGTCCAGGCCGTAACTGCCGAGCCGAACCAGCAGCTCAGCCAGCGTCACGTAATGCTTTCCGTGCCAGGCAGGAAACGTGATCCCGTACATCTCTGCCTTTGCTTCAGCTGTATCGCGTACCATGCGGCCCCCTTCGTTCAGCGAACAGCAGGGCACGCCCCTGATCAGCTCATACGACCCATCGGACAGCCCCCAACCCCCCACCCCACCCCAACCCACCCCACACCCCCAGACCGCCCCGCCCTGCACAATCCGGCGGACTACCACCCCCAACCCAGCCCCCAAGACACCGCCCCGCCCCCGCCCAACCCCACCTCTGCCCCACCCCGCCAACGAACCCGCCCCCGCCCGACACCCCGGGTTGCCCCGCCCCGCCCCGCCCCGGCCCCGCCCGGCCCTCGGGTTGTTCCGCATCCCGCGCTGGCCGGCCTCCAACCCGCCCCTGCCCCGATCGTGAGCAACCCCGCCCCGCCAGGCCCCCAAGCCCTCACCTCTGCCCGCTACCGGGCTGCCCCACTCCCACCACAGTCACAGATGGCCTCGCGTCCGAACCCCGCACAGCACCGCCCATGCCAGCCCCCCGATCATCCCGCCCACACCCAACCCGGCGCCCCCACCACCCGCACCCGGCACCGACCTGCCCGCCCCCTGAACCGCTCCCACCGGCACCCAGCCCTGCCATGGCGGACCGCTTCACCCCCCTTCCCGCGCCTATACCCGCCCCTGCCCCTGCGCCCCGTGTCTGCGCCTGTGCCTGTGTCTGCCCCTGTGCCCTATGTCTGTTCCTGCGCCTGTGTCTGTGCCTGTCCCGGTGCCCTGTGTCTTGGCTGGGGTTGCATTTGGTCCGGCGTAAGCGGGCTGGAACCAGACACAAACGAGACCACCCACAAAGAGCCGACAAAAAGGAACAACCAACCCCAAGGCCGCCAGACGCGAACCCACCCACAACCACAACAGAAACCCAACACCCCGAAACCAGCCAGAAGCGGGACGCCCCGGACGGAAACCCGGCACGACAGCACAGCCCCAACGGCCAAACACAGGACGAAACACACAACAACCCAAAAAACGGGCCGCGACAACAACCCCGAAGACCGGATAGCAACGAGACACAGAACAACCCCGAAACCCGGACAAGGCAAGACAACCCAGAGGAGCGGCCAGGGACGGAACAACCCGCCAGGCCGGACAGAAACAGAACCGGACCAAGGGCCGAACAAAGGCAGGACAACGCCCCAGGAACCGAACCGGGACGCAACAACCCGCCCACCCACACCAAACCGGACACCCCAGGGACCAGACAGCAGCTCAACCACCCGGAGAGAGCCCACAGGAACGGAACAGCCCCGGAAGCCAGACGCGAAACCAGCACCGAGACGCCGAACAACCCCAAAGCCCGGACAAGGCAAGACAACCCAAGCACCGAGCAAACCCAGGGCCAGGACGAAACGACGACCGCCCCGCACAGCCACCACCCAACAGGCCCGAACACAAGGCCTCAGACCTGTGCGCCGGCGTACCGGCCGCCCTCACCCCATGCACCCATACCGGAAAACCCCTGCCCGGCACACTCGGCGCCCAGCGCTACCCCACGAACCGGACCACAGCGACGACCTGCCCAACAGCTCCAACACCTGCAACGCACACCATGAATTTCACCGCCACATGCATCACGACGCCCCCTCACACACAGCCAAAGCAAAAAAGACCAGACACCCCACACCAACAAGACAACAACCACCACACACACAAACCCCAGACACAAACCCCCCCATAAAAAAAACCCTCGACCCCACCCCCACCCCCGACGACGACAAGGACAAGGACAAGGACAAGGGCAAGGACGAGGCGCACCAGCACACAAAACCAGAAACAAAAACAACCAACATCAACACACGAAACGCAGACACCCCACCTCAACCCACAAAAACATCAACCCACAAAAACAACACAGTCACCCCCACCCCCCACCCCGACCCTCACCCACACACCGCACACCGCACACCGCACACCGCACACCGCGACTAACCACAGCAAAACAACCCACACAACCCAAAAAACAACCCCCACACAACAAACCCCGCCCCCCGGCCACCAACCCCGCCCGCACCCCCCACCCCTCACCCCGACGACGACACCAACCCCGACTGCGGCACCGACACCGCCTCCGCATACAACCGCGCCCCCCGATCCGCCGCCACATCCAACCGCGCCAACACCGCCGGCACCGTAATCGCCGGAATCACATGCTCATACAAAACCGAAATCCGCCGCTCCACATCCGCCAAACCACACTCCAACTGCGAAAACAACTGCACCCCATGAAACGCAGACACAATCAACTCCGCCGTCTGCCGCGGCACCACATGCGACAACACCTCCCCCCGCTCCTTCGCCTCCGCCAACGTCTGCGCCGACAACTCAATCCACGCCGGCCACGCACTCCCATAATGCTCACGACCCTGCGGATCCGACGACAACACCGCCCCCGCCCTCACCACCGGATCCCGCGGCAACCGATACGCCAACAACAACCCCGCATCCACCCACTCCTGCACCTTCAACTCCTGCACCGGCCCCGCAAACGCCACCTGCGCCTGCAACACCCCCCGCGCCAACGCCTCCTTCGAATCAAAATGAAAATACAAAGCCCCCTTCGTCACCCCCGCCACCTGCAAAATATCCGACACCGTCGCCGCCGAATACCCACACTCCGCAAACACCACCGCCGCAGCCTCCAACACCGCCCGCCGCGTCCGAACAGCACGCTCCTGCCGCGCCACCCCACACCACCCCTCCACACACCCACACCAACAACAACACCAACCACACCAAAGCAGCCCCCACAAAAGAAACCGCCACCCCCGAACCCTACCCACACCACCCCCCACCACCCCCCAACCCACCCACGCCACACCCAACAACCCGGCAGCCTCACCAGATACGACCGCCCGATACTGCAGCAACAGCCCACGCGACGCTGGGCAATCGACGCAAGCAACACAAAGGGGGCCGCCTCCGCAAAAGACGACCCCCAGAACCCCAACTCACCTCACCTCACCGACCAGCCACACCAGCCACTGCCAGTCGGCCCAACGGCCATCGGTACCGCAGGCCCAGCCGCCAGCCCCTTCCTCCGCCGACGCCGCCAGCCAGCCAGCCCGCCCCCCAGCTCCCCGACGACAGACCGGGCGCCGCTATGACACCGCTACGGCACCGCTACACACCCCGCCCAGGCCAACTCCGCCCAGCCGCCGCCTCCGCATCCACCCGCAGCAGCAGCTCCTCATCGATCTCCCCCAGCGAGCGCACCACATGCCGTGCCCCTGCCCGCTCCATCAGTGGCCGCTGGAACCCGCTCTCGTAGTCACTGGGATGCCCGATGAACGCCACTCCCAGATCCCTCGCCGCCTCCGCGACCCGCGCCACGTCGTCGATGAACATGACCTGGTCCAGCCGCAGTCCGAATACGTCCTCGGTGATTTCTCGGATACCCGGCCGGAAGTCGTTCGTGCACACGTAGCCCGGCTCGTCGAACAGTCCCGCAAGCTCCAGGTCCCCCAGGTAGCGGTCGAAGTGCTTCCGCTCCAGCCCTCCGTAACACACCGTGGACGCGCCCAGTCCGCGCAGCCGTTCCAGCAACTCCCGCGCCCCGGGCAGCACCCGCACCGGGTGCTCCGCCACGTATCGCTCCCGCTCCTCGAAGTACGCCGCGAGCAAAGCCTCCGCGCTGCCCCCGAGTACCTCCGCGGCGGCCCGCGCCGCCACCATCTGCGACTGCGACAGCAGCGCTTGCTCCAACTCCGGCCCGTACACGCCGCCCCGCGACTCCACCAGGCGCCGGATCACCGGGCCGAAACTGTCGTTCAGCAGTACCCCGTCAATGTTTACCGCGATCAACCGCACATGGCTCAGCTTCTGCCCCTCAGCCGAACCCGTACCTGCAACTGCGCCCGCGCCCGCGCCGAGCGAACCCTCACGACCCGTCATCACAACAACCCCACCCTCACCATCAACAACGAACTCGACACGAATCAAACCTGTACAAGCCGCCGACCGGCCCAGCCGTCCCCGGTCCCAAACCGCAAACACAGCACAGCAGTCGGTGCAGTGCAGTGCACAACGCAACTCCGCACAGCGCAGCGGAAGTCAGGCAAACCGCCGACTTGAACCAACCACGCCACGTCTCTGGCCAGCCGACCACCCCAACAGCCGACGAGTCGTCGTCTGCCCGACCCCGCCCCGTCGACGGCGCGAAAGCATAACAAGGGAACCGGACGCCCTGTTTTCCATCGCAATAAACGGACTACGGAATTCCTCTTCACTTCCCTGCGCCCTGAAATCCGGGCCCCCGCCTCCGCCCCCGCCCACCCCGGACTATCCCCGTCCCCGACCCTCACCCCCTCCCACCAGGAACGCAACTACCCAGCGTCACGAAATCCCGAAACCTTACCCCCGCCCCGAAACCGCAGCAGCGGAATATCAGAATCCGAATAACGCTCCGTCCTGCCGCGTGTAATCACCATCAACCCTTGAAAAGGAAACCGGTGGGTATGTATGTTATGGCGTCACTTTCATTTCGCCTCCGGGGGAGAGGTTCATGAGCAGCAGTCTCGTACTGTCGAAAGACGCCCAGGTCACCCACACCACCAGCAGCGGCACGGCAACTCCAGACGTCACCACCGTCGGGGTTACGGCCGGCGCCGCCACCCCCGACATCGCGCAGAACTCCACGAATGGCAACACGACCGGCGCCAACACGACGAGCACCGACAGCGTGACCGGCACCGCGACTGGCTCCGTGAACGGCACCGCCGGCAACCCCGCAGGTGTCACGGATCGCCCCGCCGCTCCGACCGGCGCCACTCGTCGGAACGGTGCCGCCACAACGGCCCCCGTTCCGCCCCGCCTCACCACCACCGTCCCCGCCGAGTACGTGCACCGCGCCGCCCTCGCCGAGGTCTTCCTCACCGGATGCGAGAAGAGCGGTCCCGAGACCTACATCCTCACCGGTCAATGGCCCCGCGCCCACACGTTTTTCACCACCCTGGACGGCCGCCACGACCACCTCCAGGCCTGCGAGACGCTCCGTCAGACCGGCATCTATCTCGCCCACGCCGAGCACGGCATACCCCTCGGCCACCACTTCGTCATGCAAGACATGACCGTCACCACTCACCCCGAGCACCTCACCATTGGCAGCACCCCCACGAACCTCACCCTCCACACCACCCTCTCCCGGCCCGGCCGCAGTCCCCAGTTCACCATCACGCTCACCATCACCAACCCTGAAGGCCAGACCCTCTCCACCGGTCACGGCCACTTCACCTGCATTTCACCGGCTGCCTACCACCGCATGCGCACGGCCAGTAATCCCGACAACACCACTGACCCCACCACGCACACCCTCAAGGCGCTCGTCCACACCCCCACCGATCAGGACCCCTCCCTCTACGGCCGCGTTCACTCCCGGGACCTGGTGCTCACCCCCACCCACCAGCCCCTGACCTACCGGCTCAACCCCCACCCGGAGCACCCCGTCCTCTTCGACCACGACGGTGACCACCTCCCCGGCATGGTCCTCATAGAGGCCGCTCGGCAAGCCACGTATCCGCACCCCCCGACGACGCAGCTCACCCACACGCACACGGTCTTCCACCGCTACGTCGAACTCACCACCCCCACCACCGTCACGGTCACGCCCCCCACGCACACCCACAACACGACCACACACACCGTCACCACTCACCAGACCAATTCCCCCACCCACACCACCACTCTCATCCACACCCATCTCTGACCATGCGCCGATGCTCTCCATTCATCTGCAGTTACGTTCATCCACGGTTCAGCCGTTCAAGATGATCCGTAACTCGGGTGCCGGGAATTGATCAGTTCACTGGTGCAATTCCCGTGCCCTCGCCCGCGACGTCGAGGCGGATCATCGGCCAAGCATCGGTTCAATTGCAGAACAATCCAACATCGCCCGGCGGCGCTTCCCGGCGGCGCTTGCCGACCTCACTTGCCGACTCGGTAAAGAAGAGAGCGGGCCGACCTCCCGGTCGGCCCGCTCTCGCTTTCTCGTTCACACACTTCAACTGCGTTGTCCGTCGTCTGAGCGACGGTGATCGTGCCTGCTTGCCGCGCGCCACGAAGGTGGGGCAGGCTCGCTCCATGACTTCGGTTCTGCAAAATGTGGCGATCGACTGCGCCAACGCCTATGAACTCGCCCGGTTCTGGAGCGAGGTGACCGGTCGCCCGTTGCACCCGGAGGACCGGCCCGGCTCCAAGGAGACCCAGGTGATGCTGCCGGAGGGGCCGTTCCTGTACTTCAACGAGGTGGCCGAACCGAAGACCTCCAAGAACAGGCTCCACCTGTGCCTGCGTCCGGAGACATCTCGCGAGGCGGAGGTCGAACGGCTGCTGGGGCTCGGTGCCACGTTGGTCGCCGACCGCCGGGAACCGGACGGGTCGGGGTGGGCCGTGCTCGCGGATCCCGAGGGCAACGAGTTCTGCGTCCTGCGCAGCGAGTCCGATCGGGCCGCCTCGGCGACGACCACGACTTCCGGCAGTCGCACGTCCGTCGCACAGGAATCCTATACGTCCCCGTGACGGGGCCACCGGGCCGGAAGAGTGCCGGGCAGTCCACGGGCAGCTCCCTCCCCCTTCGTCCCCTCACCCCCTCACCCCCTCACCCCGCATTGGTCAGCCGTTGTCGGGCAGGAGAAACCGAGCAGCAGCACCTGAACCGTGACACAGCTCTCCCCGCCCCTCTTCCCTCGACAGGATCACGGACCATACTGGTCGGGCTCCGATCACCTACAGAACGAATCCATGGCCAAGAACAGCAGCTCCTCGACCACCGTCCCCGACACCGCGTGGCTGGGGCGCGGGCGCCATCTCGGGCCCGAGCCCGAGCAGGATGTCCGGCGCAACCTGATCGCCCTCAAGGCGGCCGGGGTGCTCGACGCCTTCCTGGATCTCGACCCCGCGGAGGCGGCCCGCTCCACCGTCCTGCATCCGCGGGACGAGTCCGCCGACCCGGGACCCTCGGCCCGCCGGATCTTCGAGGCCCGCTGGCACGTGACCGATGACGTCACGGTGCGCGCCCAGCTGACCACGTACGACTCCGACACCCGGCGCAAGGACGGTGACGGGGGTGTCACCTGGGTCCTCGCCGCCGAGGCGGAGCAGGTGTGGGACGCGCACTGGCCCTCGCCCGCCACCATGTTCTGGCCCGACAGCGATCAGGTTCCGTGGGACCACGACGTACCGTGCGACCTGCGGCTTCGAACCACGAATCACCTGCCCAAGGACGATGACGAGCTGCGCCACCTGCTGCGGGAGTGCACTCGCCGGAGCTGGTACATCCACGTCGTCGTGCACGAGGCGATGACACCGGACGCGAAGGGCCAGCAGCCGGTCTCGACGTTCCTGCCGCCGAGCCTGCGCCACCAGGTCGTCGAGCACCGGGGCACGCCGGAGCAGGCGCAGATCGCCGACTTCGCGATGAAGCGGGAATTGAGCGTACGCATGCCCCGCGGGGGCGCCGTCGTCCTTCCCACGGCTCCGCCGCACCCGGAGTACGACGCGGAGCGGTTCTCGGTGCGCACCGTCTTCCTGGACGGGTCGGAGCCGACCGAACTCCTCGACAGGGTCAAGGAGTTCGCCGCGCTCCCCCGCCCGCTGTCCGCCGAGGCCGAGCAGGCCCTCACGCGGCTGCGGCAGGGCTGGCACCTTCTCACCCCGGACGAGGAGCTGGCCCATGCCCAGGACATGGTCACCAAGTACGCCGAGGCCCTCGACGCCATGACGACCTCGCGCGACCTGTACCGGGAGGCGGCCGAGGCCGCGCAGGCCGCGTTGGCCGAGGTGACGGGTGGAGACGTGGCGCCCGTCACGACGACCGCGCCGGGTCAGGGCAAGACGGACGGGGGCGCGGCCTCGCCGCTGAGCGCCCTCACCAAGGCGTTCGGCCGCTTCCGGGAACCGAAGAAGTAGATAGAAGAGATAGAAGTAGAGAGAGGCAGTAGGAGTCGGCCGCGACCGGTGTATATCCCGTGCGCACCGAGGCCTGGAG
The DNA here is from genome assembly GCF_008642355.1 of Streptomyces venezuelae. NCBI lineage: Bacteria > Bacillati > Actinomycetota > Actinomycetes > Kitasatosporales > Streptomycetaceae > Streptomyces > Streptomyces venezuelae. The sequence continues at coordinate 7,989,429 of NZ_CP029193.1, read as the reverse complement.
ATCCATATACTCGTTCGAACTCGGAGAGCAAGATCAGCGAGCTGAGCTGAACCAGGCCCAGCCAAGCCGAGCCGAGCCAGAACGGGGGATCGAGATGAAGCTTGCCGAAGCGCTGGCGGAGCGTGCTGAGGCGACACGTCGCGTCGAACAGTTGCGCTCGCGTGTCGTCGGCAGCGCGCGCTACCAGGAGGGCGAGACGCCGCCCGAGGATGCGGCCCAGTTGTTGGCCGACGCCGGCGAGGTGCTCGACGAGCTGGAGTCACTGATCCGGCGCATCAACCGGACCAACGCCGCCGCGGACCTGGGCGAGCACGGCACGCTCACCGACGCGCTCGCGCGCAGGGACGTGCTGCGCCTGCGCCACTCTCTGGTCACCGCGGCCGCGGACGCGGCGGCGGGCACGGGCGAACGGGGGTACGGACGGCAGCTGCGCTCCGAGCTGGTGATGCTCTCCGCCCTGCCCGTCGCGGAGCTGCGCGGCCAGGCGGACGCACTCGCCCGCGAGATCCGTGAGATCGACGTGCGGATCCAGCGCGCCAACTGGGAGGTCGACCTGCTGGACTGAGTCGGTTCGGCCGATCGCAGCATGATGATGGGGAGCAGGTAGCTGTTCCGGAAGCGTGCACACACCGAGGGCCGGCGGTTTCCGGCCCACGCCTGGCGCGTGAAGAGCAACGCGGGGGTTCGACTCCCCGATGACAGTGGAGCTCAGCACCGCGTACAGGTGACAGTGCACCATGCACAGCACATCACCACGTGCAGATCCGGGCAGTGAGGGCGGGTTCGGGGCACCCCCGTCATCGAAGACCTTCCTGCGAGCGGTCGGCCGTCCGGACACTGGATGTCAGAGCTGGCCCACCTGTGTGATCCGCTCGTCCCCGAGGCTCCGCTGCACGTCCTCCAGGAGGATGCCGAGGAGCTCGGTGAGCCGGGTCTGCTGCTCGGCGGTGAGGCCGCTGATCAAGTCGGCCTCCCTGCCCAGGACTTGGTCCACCGTCGCCTCCACGAGGGCGTGGCCCGCTTCGGTCAGGGTGACCTCGACCGTACGGGGCCTGCCCTCCCCGGGGCGGCGGGTGACCAGGCCTTCGCGTTCGGCTCGGGCCACACGCTGCGAGACGGCGCCCGCGGTGACCATGGAGAGCCGGCCCAGTTCGCGGGTCGTCAGGGTGTACGGCGTACCGCTGCGGCGCAACACGCTCAGCAGGTCCAGCGTCGCCGTGTCCACACCGGCCCGTGCGAGCACCCGCCTCCGGTCGTCGCCGAAGAGCTTCGCCAACTGCCAGATCGGCGTGACGATGCCGATCGACGTGGCGGGGGTGCCGGGGCGCTCGCGCTCCCAGGCGTTCGCGATGTCCCGCGCGGTGTACGCGGCAGTTCCGGCCGCCGCACGGTCACCGCCGCCGCCCTCCACTCCCTCAGCCGCCGCACGGCCACCACTGTCACCCCCGACACCGTCGACAGCCTCGCGGCCACCGCTGCCGCCCCCCGCTCCGCCGATCGCCTCGCGGCCACCGACCCCGCTTCCCGCTTCCCCGGCCCCCGCCGTCCCGCGCATCCTCTTCTCCACTCCCACGCCTGCCTTCCGCCTGCCTTCCAACCTCGGCCCCGGCCCCTTCGGGCACTCGCACCATCAATGGTACGTTTACGTTTAGATCTAAATTTAGTCCTCAATGGATGTTGGAGTTCAGCTTATGGCACGCGCACGCACCATCCTGATCACCGGCGGCGGCACCGGCATCGGCCGCGCCGTCGCCCGCCTCTTCGCGGAGCGCGGCGATTCCGTGTTCGTCACCGGGCGCCGCCGCGAACCCCTCGACCGCCTGGGCGCGGAGATCGGCGCGACCGGCGTGGTGTGCGACCACACCCGCCCCGAAGCGCTCACCGCACTCCTCGCCGAGCTCCCCGAGCGGGTCGACGTCCTCGTCAACAACGCCGGCGGCAACACCGACTTCGACGGCGACCGGGAGGGCGAGACGCCCGACCTCGTCGCGTACGCGGAGGCCTTCCGTGCCAACCTCGACGCGAACCTCGTCAGCGCCGCCCTGACCACCCGGGCCCTGGACGGACGGCTCGCGGACGGGGGCGCGGTCGTCCACATCGGGTCGATCGCCGCGTCCCGAGGTTCCGGCGCCGGTTCCTACGGGGCCGCCAAGGCCGGGCTCACCGCCTGGAACCTGGACCTCGCCCGCGCACTCGGGTCCCGCGGCATCACCGCCAACGTCGTGGCGCCCGGCTACATCGCGGACACCGAGTTCTTCCGGGACAGGCTCCCCGACGAGCGGCGTGAGCAGCTCGTGGCGGCGACCGTCACGGGTCGCGCCGGTTCGCCCGTGGACATCGCGGAGACGGTCGCTTTCCTCGCCTCCCCCGGCGCACGCCACATCACCGGCCAGGTGCTGCACGTCAACGGGGGTGCATACATGAGCAGTTGAGCGCACGCCCCCGGTCGGACGACAGGAACCCGACGGAGCTCGGCTGGAACCCGAGAGAGCTCACGGAATCCGACGGAGCTCGACGGGTGCGTCAGGCTCCGTCGGCGTACACAGATCCCGTGGACTTGTGTGCGGAACGGCGCCGTTGCAGCGTAAGTTGTGCGTTGAACAGTCCACGCCACGGTTGAAAGACGGACGGTACCCATGACCGACCACGCCATGACGCCCGGTCCTGGGGCGCACCAGAAGATCGACACCTCGGTGCCGCACTCGGCCCGGATCTGGAACTACTGGCTGGGAGGGAAGGACAACTACCCCGTCGACGAGGCGGCCGGTGACGCGTACAGCGCCGTCTTCCCCGGCATCGTCACCGTGGCCCGCAGCAGCCGCGCCTTCCTGCGCCGCAACATCACGCACCTGGTGACCGAGGCGGGCATCCGGCAGTTCCTGGACATCGGGACCGGACTGCCGACGGTGGACAACACGCACGAGGTCGCCCAGCGGCTCGCCCCGGACGCCAGGATCGTGTACGTGGACCACGACCCGATGGTCCTCACGCACGCCCGCGCCCTGCTCACCTCCACCCCCGAGGGCGCGACCGCCTACGTCGACGCCGAGCTCTCCGACCCCGACCGGATCCTGGCGGCCGCCGCGGAGACACTGGACCTCACCCGTCCCACGGCCCTGATCCTCAGCAACATCCTGGGGCACATCGGCGACTACGACCAGGCGCGCGCGATCGTCGCCCGGCTCATGGACGGTCTGCCGTCCGGCAGCTACCTCTCGATCAACGACGGCTCACGCGGTATCGACGCCGCCTACGAACGGGCCCAGGACGCCTACAACGAGACCGGCGCCGTCCCGTACTTCCTGCGGCCCGTCGACAAGATCGCGGCGTTCTTCGACGGACTCGAGCTCCTGGAGCCGGGCGTCGTGTCGGTCCCCTTCTGGCGCCCCGAGGCCGGGGCGCCCGCCGCGGAACCCATTGGTGAACACGGCGGGCTCGCCCGCAAGCCCTGACCCCCTCGGCCCTCAGACGGTTCCGAGGTCCGACGAGTACCAGTGCTCGGGACGCAGGTAGTAGACGGCCTGCTCGCCGTGGTCCTTGGAGGCGAACTCCACGTACGGCTCGACCTTCTCGGGCGCGAGATAGCGCGCCGAGATCTCGCGCAGCTGCTCGACGGTCGCCTCCTCGGTGCGGACGACCGGGCCCTCCACGGAGACGTAGCGGATGGTCGGCTCCAAGCGGTCGACCATCAGCGAGAAGCGCCCCGCCGCGGCGATCAGCCGACCCTTCTTGGAGTGGCGGCCCGTCATCACCCAGAGCTCGCCGCCCGGCTCGTACTGGTACCAGATCGGCAGGGTGAGCGGCGCCCTGCCGTCCTCCGCCGCCACGGCCAGCGCCCCGATGTGCGGCTCGGCCAGGAACAGTTCGCGTTCTTCGACGCTCAGGGGCATAAGGGTCTCCTTCTCGAACCGCCCGGGATGGCGGCAGGGCGGTGGGGTAATCGAAGTGGTGACGGCGACGGTGGGGCGGTGACGGTGGCAACTGCCATCAACTCGCCTGCCGCAGCGTGTGATCTGTTTCCCCCGTAAGCCGCTTCCGTAGGACCCACCCGCCACCCGATTGACTCGTTCGGGTGGTGACGGCGACACCCGTACGGGCTGTCTGACCCGTACCCGCACAACCCCCTTCCCTCGTGGTCACGTTCGACCCTCGGCACGTCGCCGAGCGGGCCTTCTTCGAAGTCGGCCCCGGGATGCCGGAATCGGCGCTCAAGGGAAACGAGCCGCACAAGCGCCTGCCGTCACCCGGTTCCGCGAGTAATTCCATCCCGGCATCACGCAGGACCCGGCGAACGTCGTCCGAGTCGGCCCGGCCTCCGACCGCCGCTCCCCTGACCGTCCCCAGCTCGCGCCGACCCGAGCCGCGTGAACAAGCAGGACAAAACAGGTAGGCGTGACAAGCTGGGCACGCGGAACAGGCGGGTGTGTGTCAGCGGTTAGGAGACCAAGCTGGTCTGCGACATCGAAGTGCAGGCGGGTCGAGTGCGCCCTGACCGTGCAGGTGCTGACGACAGCGGACGCGGAGGCGCGCGGGCGACGCCTCGCCACGGTCTCACAGGGTTGGGCTGCCCGGCCGCGGGCTGACGGCCCTCAGCGGGGCAGACGCATGGCGAGGGTGACGACGGCGCCGATGGTGCCGGCCGAGACCTTCAGGTACTCGGTGATGTGGCGGGCGAGCCACAGACCGCGTCCCTCGCCGGGGTCGCCGATGCCGGGGGCGAGCGGAGGGATGACGTCCGCGGTGAAGCCAGGGCCGGAGTCGTGGATGTGGCACTCCAGGTGGCCGTCGACGCGCCGCAGTGTCAGCGTGCCGCCGCCGCCCGCGTGAGTGATGGCGTTCGTGGCCACCGCGTCGATGGCCACGATGAAATCGCTCCGCTCTGGTTCGGGCAGTCCTTCACGGTCGGCGTACTGGTCGACGAGCATGCGCAGGCGCGGCAGGTCCTCCTGGGTGAAGGGGCATTCCAGCAGGAGGGTGGCAGACTGTTCAGCGGGCCCGGGGGACGTCATCAGCGGGTCACCTCGCTGAGCAGGAGGTTGGGCATGTTCTCCGCACCCGCCATGCGCAGTATGCGGACGCCCGTGGGATGGCACAGGGCGCGGATCCCGTGGTCCTCGGACGCCGCGGCCAGTCGCAGCAGGTCCACGGCGCAGGCGGCGCTGAGGAAAATGAGTTGGGACATGTCCAGTGTCAGCCGCCGCTCGTCGGCCGTGCGCAGGAGTCCTTCGCGTACGGCGGAGAGGAACTGTTCGCGGGTGGCGACGTCCGCCTCGCCCGCCAGGTACACGGTGCCGGGCGTCTGTTCCACGTGGAGTTCGCCGAGGCGGGACAGCAGTCGGCAGGGGTGGGCCCGGTGCATGGCGGTCAGGACGTCGGGGGCGAACGAGCGGCTGTCGTATGCGCAGATCTCGGTGTAGGGGCGGTCGGTGAACAGGTGCTGGGCGTGCGATTCGCGGTGCATCATCACCGCGATGTCGGCGTCGAGGTCCGCCACCCAGTGCATGTCGATGTAGGTGCGCAGGCCGCGGTAGCCCTCCTCCAGAGCACGGCCGGTCTCCTCCTCGATGCGCTGCCACTGGCGCTCGGGGGTGAAGTGCGGGGCGGGGTGGATGAGTGCGCGCATGCTGCTGACCACCAGCTGGCCCCGCTCGCGGGCGGCTCCCAGGAGGGGGCCCGGCGCGTCGAGGCTGTTCCACACTTCGCTCTCGTCCGTCCGGGGCGAGGAGAAGACCATGACTTTCTCGTGCCGGGCGAGTCCCGTCCACGTGAACGTGGTGACCACCTCGCGGCCCGCGTCGTCGTCCGCGTAGCTGACGAACGCGTGATCGCCGGACCGGAGTTGCTGCACCGGCATCGTGCCGACAGATGCCGCGCCGTCAGCAGCGGCCATCGTTCACCCCCCAAGTCTTCGAATGGACCGCCAGGGAACACCTTCCGCGGCACGGGCAGCCACAATAGAGACGTCTTCGCTGCTCGGGGCCACCGCCGCGCACAATGATCGGAAGTGACCGGCACTACGCGCATTACTGCCGTGTTCCGATCGGCGGCGGTGCGGCATGCGTCAGGCGGGCCAGCAGGTCGTCGAGCGTGACCATGCCGGTGAGGCGGCCCGTGTCGTCGCTGACGACGGCCAGAGATGCGCGGTGTCTGCGCAGCTGTTCGATGGCATGACCGAGGGTGTCCTTGGCGGCGAGTTCCGGTACCGGGCGTGCCAGTTCGCGCGCGGTGACCTCGGTGCGGTCACGTGCGCGGGCGATCAGTGCGTCGCGGGCGTGCACCGAGCCGACGACCAGGGGGCCTTCGAACACGAGGAGGCGGCTGCGGTCGTGCGCGGCGGCCGTGGAGAGGATGTCGTCGATGCCCGCCGCTGCCGGGACCGAGGTGATCTGTGCGGCCGGCGTCTGGAGGTCGCCGACCGGTGAGTCCGGCTCGGTGAGGGAGTTGGTGATCAGCTCCGAGTCGTGTTCGCTGATGAGGCCGAGGCGCGCGGACTCCGTGACGAGATGGGTGAGCTGCTCGCGGTCGTGGACGGGGGCGAGCTCGTCGCGCGGGGTGACGCGGCAGAGCCGTACCAGAGTGTTGCTGACCTTGTTGAGCCCTCCGATGAGCGGGCGGACGACCTTGACGACCGCGCGGAACGCCGGTGAGAGGAGCATGGCCGAGCGCTCCGGGTGGGCGATGGCCCACGACTTGGGCGCCATCTCGCCGACGACCATGTGCAGGAAGACGACGACGATCATCGCGAAGGCGAAGGACACGCCGTAGCTGACGCCGCTGGGCAGGCCCCAGCGGTGCAGCAGAGGGTCGAGCTCGTGCGAGATCGCGGGCTTGGAGATGGAACCGAGGCCCAGGGTGCAGACGGTGATGCCGAGTTGCGCGCCGGCCAGCATCAGGGACAGCTCGCGCATGCCGGCGAGCGCGGCCTTGGCGCCGCGCCGTCCGTCCGACGCGGCCTTCTCCATGCGGTGCCGTCTGGCGGCGACGAGCGCGAACTCGGCGGCCACGAAGAAGCCGCTGCCGATCAGCAGCAGGACGGTCAGGAAGAGCGCCATCGGGAAGCTCATGCGCGCGGCTCCTCGTCGTGCGGCCGTTCCCTGTCCGGGAGGGGAACGTCGGGGTGGGCCTCGGGGAGCCGCTCCAGGCGCACCTGTTCCGCGACGTGCCGCTCCAGCGTGCGTACGTCGATCACGACGGCGTCCCCGTCGTCGAGCCGCACGATGAGTCTGTCGCCGACGGACGGGAAGCGGCCGAGCCGGTCGACGACGAATCCGGAGACGGTGTCGTAGTCGTCCTCCTCGGGCAGTTCGATCCCGGTGGCCTCGGCGACCTCGTCGAGTCGGCGTCCGGCGTCCACCAGCCAGCCCCGGCGGTCGGCGACGGCCAGTTCGACGACGGTGTCGCTCTCGTCGGCGATGTCGCCGACGAGTTCCTCGGCGATGTCCTCGTACGTGACGATGCCCGCCACGCCTCCGTGCTCGTCCAGGACGACGGCGAACTCGTCGTCGCGCAGCCGCATCTGCTCGACGGCGTCGGGCAGTTCGAGCGTGTCCGGCAGGAGCAGTGGCCGCCGGGCGACCGCACCCGCGGTCGTACCGGACAGGCTGCCCGCGGTGAGCCGCGTCAGCTCGCGGACACCGAGCACGCCGCCGATGTCGTCCGGGTGATCGCCGAGCACGGGATAGTTCGAGTGGCCGTGCGCGGCGACGAGTTCGATGGCGTCGGCGGCGCTCGCCTCCTTGCGGACGAAGACGGCGTCGGCGCGCGGCACCATGACTTCGTCGAGAGTACGGTCGGAGAACTCCAGGGCGTGGTCGAGGAGCGTCGCGGTGTCCTCGGGAAGCTCCCCCTGTTCGTGGGACTCGCCGATGAGGTGGCCGAGCTCCTCCAGGGTCGCGCCGTGGTGCAGTTCCTCGACGGGTTCGATCCCGACGCGGCGCAGCAGGCGGTCGGCGGCGCTGTCGAAGATCCGCACGATGGGTCCGACGACCTTCAGATACGCGAGGGTGGAGGCGGCCAGGGACTTGGCGAGGCGTTCGGGCACGGCGAGCGCGAGGTTCTTGGGGGCCAGCTCGCCCAGGACCATCTGGACGACGGTGGCCAGGACGAAGGCGAGGACGACGGAGATGCCGCCGACGGCGCCTTCGGGGATGCCGATGCCGGTCAGTGCGGGCCTGAGCAGGGCGGACACGGAGGGTTCCGCGATGAAGCCGACGACCAGGCCGGTCACGGTGATGCCGAGCTGCGCGCCGGACAGCATGAAGGAGAGCCGTGCGAGGACCTTCAGGGCGCGGGCCGCCCGCTTGTCGCCCGCCGCCGCCTCGCGGGCCAGGGCGAGGCGGTCCGCCGAGACGTACGCGAATTCCTGCGCCACGAAGTAGCCGGTGCCGGCGGTGAGGACGAAGACGGCCAGCAGGCCGAGGGCGGCGCTCATCGGCGCGTCGGTGGGGAGAGCGGTGGGGGGTCCGTCGGCGGGATGAGCGTCGGGGGGTCCGTCGGTGAGGCGGACAATGCGGTGCTCCTCGTTCAGGGTGTTTCAGGACAACGGTCCTGCTCGTCCTGGGGTTCCCTGATCACTTTCCGCCGCCACGGCGCGGCGTGCCACCCGATGTGGGCGTTCATGTGCGGGCACCGCGTGCCGTCGGGCGGGAAGGCGGTTCCCGTCTCGTCCTCCATCGTGGCGAAGAAGCGGCGTCCGGCGGAGGACTGGCGTGAGGTGGACCAGGTGTACCCGGCGCCCGCGGTGACGGCGAGGTGCAGGGCGTGCCGTCCGATGCCCTGGCCCTGCCAGTGGGCGGCGACGGCGACGTTGCCGATGTATCCGAGCCGACAGGGGTGGCAGACCTGGAATTCGAGGGTGCCGACCTCTCGGTCGTCGCGGTCGCGGACGACGACGGCCCGGCGTCCCGCGGGCAGCGTCTCGACGACGCTCTCGTAGTGGACCGCGGGAGGCCGGGCCGGAGGATTCACTCGGCCGGTTCCTTCTGTTTCTGTTCTTGCTGCTTCTGTTCTTGCTGTCTCTGACCTTCCACCTGTGCCAGCCCCTTCCCTCGGGCGAGGGCGGTCGCGTCCTGTCTGAAGGCCCAGGTCATCCTGGGCTCCATGGCGAAGCGGAACACGCGCTGCACCGGCGGCGTGCAAAGGAGCGTGATCACTGTTCCGGCGAGGAGGGTGACGGTGATCTCGCCGAGCGGGCGGTGGACCCAGTCGGCGTCGTACCAGTCCCAGAAGCGGGATCCCTTGGCGAGGAAGCCGTGCAACAGGTAGCCGTACAGCGTTCCGGCGCCCAGTGCCGTGAACCACAGCTTCCGTCCCGGCACCCACGCGAAGAAGCAGGCGACGAGAATCAGCGAGCAGCCGAAGAGCGCGATGGTCATGACGGCGCCCGACCAGCCGGGCGCGGCCAGTTCCTGTGCGCTGTCGCGACGGTAGAACCATGCCGCGTTCATGCGCGGTGCCGCCCAGTAGGCGAAGGCCAGGGCCGCGGCGAAGACTGGCAGGGCCAGGATCCGCGCCTCGCGGCGCCGCACCATCTGGAAGTGGGCCGGTTTCAGGACGAGGCCGAGGACGAAGAAGGGCAGGAACTGCAGGACGCGCTGCAGGTCGAGGTCGTCTCCGATGTCGGGCGACACGGACGCCAGGACGGCGATGGCGAGCGCGATGGGCAGCGGCCATCGCACGAGCTTCCACAGGGGCGTCGTCAGGCGCCAGATGAAGAGTGCGGCCAGGAACCAGGTCAGGTACCAGGGGTCGAGCAGGCTGATGGGGTAGTCGGGGTCGTCGCCCGCCCACCGTTTGAAGAAGGTGTACGCGACTTCGAAGATCACGTAGGGCACGGCGATCCCCGTGACCAGGCGACGGATCCGTTGGGCACTCGCGTCGAAGCTGCGGGAGAAGTAGCCGGAGATGACGATGAACGCCGGCATGTGGAAGGTGTAGACGGTGATGTACAGCGCGGCGGCTGCCCTGCTGTCGCCGCGCAGCGGTTCCCACGCGTGTCCCATGGCGACGAGGACGATCGCCAGGTACTTGGCGTTGTCGAAGAACGAGTCCCGCTGCTTGGACCGTCCCGCCGCGTGCGCACCCGGGTTCGCGGTGGTGAGCGGGCGCAGTGTGGGTCGTTGGGGAGGCAGCGCCAACGCGTGAGGGCCCGTCGGCCGTGCTGTCTCGCTCAAGATGCCTCCCACGGTGAACCTGGGCCTGCGAAATCGCGTCTTGCTCCGAATGCGGGTGATGCGTCGTCGCAGAACATCTCCGGCACCCTAGCCATACTTCTACAGTCGCGTAAAACCCCACTGGTCGTGGGCTTCACCACGTGGATCGGGCGTCCCTCGGGACAGGTGCCGTACGCCGACTGACCCCGGTTACCCACAAAGACGTCAACGAATCAGAAGCGCCGCCGAAACGGATGAGGCCGGTACGACACCTCCTGGTGTCGTACCGGCCTCATGTGCCGTCAGTGACGGCTGCCCCGCTCGTGCGGGGGTCAGTCCGTGCCGAACTCCATCGCGGCGCGGTCGAGCGCGGCGTCCTCGGTGGAGACCTGACCGCGCGACGCGATGGCCTCGGCGCCGCCTTCCGGCATCTCCGGCATGCTGCCGATCAGTCCGGTGGCGGCCGCCTGGGCGGCGCCGATGGACGGGTTGGCGGTGCCGATCAGGCCGAGGCCCGCGTACTGCTCCAGCTTGGCGCGCGAGTCGGCGATGTCGAGGTTGCGCATGGTGAGCTGGCCGATGCGGTCCACCGGGCCGAACGCGGAGTCCTCGGTGCGCTCCATGGACAGCTTGTCCGGGTGGTAGCTGAAGGCCGGCCCCGTGGTGTCGAGGATCGAGTAGTCCTCGCCGCGCCGCAGCCGCAGCGTCACTTCGCCGGTGACGGCCGCGCCCACCCAGCGCTGCAGCGACTCGCGCACCATGAGGGCCTGCGGGTCCAGCCAGCGGCCCTCGTACATGAGCCGGCCGAGACGCCGTCCTTCGTTGTGGTACTGGGCGAGGGTGTCCTCGTTGTGGATCGCGTTGACGAGGCGCTCGTACGCGGCGTGCAGCAGGGCCATGCCGGGCGCCTCGTAGATCCCGCGGCTCTTGGCCTCGATGATCCGGTTCTCGATCTGGTCGGACATGCCCATGCCGTGGCGTCCGCCGATGGCGTTGGCCTCCATCACCAGGTCGACGGCGGAGGCGAACTCCTTGCCGTTGATGGTGACCGGGCGGCCTTGGTCGAAGCCGATCGTCACGTCCTCGGCGGCGATCTCGACCTCGGGGTCCCAGAACCGCACGCCCATGATGGGCTCCACGGTCTCCACGCCGGTGTCCAGGTGCTCCAGCGTCTTGGCCTCGTGGGTGGCGCCCCAAATGTTGGCGTCGGTGGAGTACGCCTTCTCCGTGCTGTCGCGGTAGGGCAGCTCGTGGGCGAGGAGCCACTCGGACATCTCCTTGCGGCCACCGAGTTCGGTGACGAAGTCGGCGTCCAGCCAGGGCTTGTAGATCCGCAGCTGCGGGTTGGCGAGCAGGCCGTACCGGTAGAACCGCTCGATGTCGTTGCCCTTGAAGGTGGAGCCGTCGCCCCAGATCTGGACGTCGTCCTCGAGCATCGCGCGGACCAGGAGGGTGCCGGTGACGGCGCGGCCGAGCGGCGTGGTGTTGAAGTACGCGCGACCGCCGGAGCGGATGTGGAACGCGCCGCAGGTCAGCGCGGCAAGGCCCTCTTCCACCAGCGCGGCGCGGCAGTCGACCAGGCGGGCGATCTCCGCGCCGTAGGTCTTGGCGCGGCCGGGCACCGAGGCGATGTCGGGCTCGTCGTACTGCCCGATGTCGGCGGTGTAGGTGCACGGGACGGCGCCCTTGTCGCGCATCCACGCGACCGCGACGGAGGTGTCGAGACCGCCCGAGAAGGCGATGCCGACGCGCTCGCCGGCGGGGAGGGAGGTGAGGACCTTAGACATAGGAAGAGTATGCATCATCTCGCATGGTCATGCAAAGGTGGGTGTGCATGACCCCCGACCGGTGCCGTGCGAAGGACAGGCGGTGTACGGGGGTCAGACGGTGTACCGGGGAGGGCAGACGGCGTACGGGGGGCAGGCGGCGTACGGGGGGCAGGCGGCGTACGAGGCTCAGGCCGCGCCGTCGAACGGCGTGATGCGGCGGTACGCGGCCCGGGCGTACCACACCCGGGCCGTCGCCGTTCCGATGAGGGCCGCGGTCAGCAGGCACGCCACCCAGCCGGGGTCCCGGTGCCCGGCCCAGGAGAGCTCCCCGGTGGGGTGGGCGGCGAAGACGTTCAGCAGGGCCCAGCAGAGCAGGGCCGTGCCGGGCGCCGCGACGAACCGGCCGAGTGTTCCGACGAGGGCGGCCAGTACGGAGAGTGCCGCGAGGGCGAGGCCCGTGCGGTCGAGTGCGCCGAGCAGGTCGAACGCGATGACCAGTACCAGGGAGCCCGAGCAGGCCGTCGTCCACACGAACGGCGTCGCCATGGGTTCAGGGACGGCTCTTGCACCCTTGGCGATGTACCGCCACTCCACCACCGTCGTTCCTCCCCACCGCCGGGTGCCGGGCGCCACACCGGCCCCCGGCCTCACCCCGGTCGGCCGATTGTCCCACCCCGTGCCGGGAAAGCCGAGGTCGGATCAGTAGAGCTTGTTCACGGCGGTGGCGGTCGTCTTCTTGAAGTCGGCCGCCTGAGCGTTCGCGAAGTTGCCCATCTGGCCCCACCGCACGAGCGTCACCGTGTTGCCGTCGCGGCCCACCGAGAACATGTTGATGTCGGAGGCGCCCCAGGTGGCGGTGGTGTGGACGCCGTAGACGTGGGCGCCTTCCTCGGCGTTCACCTTTCCGTAGTACTTCTGCTCGGCGGTGATGTCGGGGTACTGCTTCATGACGGACTCCGCGCACCCGTCGAGGTTCTTCTTCAGGAGGGCGGCGAAGTCCTTGGCCCGCTGCTCGCTGCGCTCGACGACGGTCACCTGGAGCGCGGTGGTGTCGAGGTCGGTGTGGTAGGCGCGGTGCACCGAGATCGACGGCAGGGCCTCGCCGACGCACATCGGCAGCGGGTCGGGCTGGCCCGCCGTCACAGGCCCGGCGGTCCAGGAGGACGAGGCGTGCGGGGGCAGTTCGCCCGGCGACAGGAACCGGGGGGTGCCGGCCGCGGCGGCCGGTACGGTGCTCGCGGCCACGCCGGCGGCCGCCAGCGCGACTCCCACGGCGAGCAGTCCCTTGTTCGCGCGCTTGTTCATCTCCATCGTGTTCCCCCATCGGATGTGGTTGGGCGTGCTGGTCCGGGGACCTCGTGCGCGTCATCAGAAACCGCTCCCTCGATCCCACGCTCCATACGACCCGCGACCCCTCGCCCTCGTTGCCCTCCGCCGCGTCACAGCTCTGTCCCCGGTGTCACCGAACGGCAACAGCACGGATCTCCCCTGCTCACGGGCAGCCTGTGACCATCGCACGATTCACTCGTTTGACGGAGGTCAGGACGTAACACCGTCAGCCTTCGGAAGGTCCCTCGATCGATGAGCACATCGCAACGGCGCCGGGCCAAGGCATTCGAGCCCGTGGCCCTCGACCATGCCGAGGCCGTCATCGTCGACCAGTACACCCGTCTCGTACGCCTCGCGTACCTCACCCTGCCCGGCAGACTCAACCGGCACCGACGTGTGCTTGCCGCGCATTCTCTGGTACAGCGCGCCCTGCCGGGCTTCCGGGTGCGGCATACGACGGCACGGGTTCCGTTGCCGCGTACCGGGAGTGCGGACGGCGGCGGAGGCGGGCCGCGGGGGACGGAGCCCGCCAGGACAGGTACGGCATACATGACCGCGCGCGTGCTGAGCGCCGCGCTGGCCCACGAGCGGCGGCCGCGCGGGTGGCCGGACCGGCTGCCGCCGCCCCGCCAACTGCGTCCGGCGCTGCCGGTGGTGTGGGGGCTGCGGCTGTTCCCCCGCGCGGGCGGAACGGAGGAGATCGCACTCGCGCAGATCCTCTCCGAACTCCCCGCGCCCGCGCGCGCCGCGTTCGTGCTGTGCAGGCTGGACGGTCTGGCGCATCCCGAGGTCGTGGACCTGCTCACCGCCGCCGACGTACCCGATCCGGAGGCAGCGCTCCGCGCCGCACGCCGCGTCGAGGAGACGGTCGGTGAGGCGGCGGGCGAGCTGCTGCGCTCGCAGGAGTTCGACGCGTGTTCCGTGCAGACCCGCCCCACCGACCTGCTCCGCCGCCGGCGCCGCTTCCGGCTCGTCTGGTGCGCGGCGGGCATCACCGTGATCAGCTGCGCGGCGCTGCTGACGATCGGCCCCTTCCCGGTCCCGGGCGACAAGCAGGCACGACAGACCGGCGGGCGCCCCGCGATCAGCGCCGACGCGTTGCTCCGCACTGCCCCCGACGTGTGGGCCGACACCTCGCGGGTGGATTTCAGCGCCTGGCCCGCCCGCGGCTCCCGCACCGACGACCGCGAGCTGCTCACCCGCGCCCTCTCCGCCTGGACCGCTCCCCCACCCGGCACCCGTGTCGGCGCAGCCCGGGAGACGTCCACCGAACCCCCGCCCAAGGAAACCCAGTTGCTGTACGCCGATGTCGTGGGCGGCGAGGCGGTCGTCCTGTTCCACGACGGCAGGCGCGTCGTCCGTTACGTGGAACCGGCGTCCTCGTCCGCGCCCGCGTCCCTTGACTTCTCGCGCGCCGACGACTCCGACGTGACCACGGCGGCGGCACTCGCCGTCAGCCGCAAGGACGGCAGGATCCGCTACCTCACCGCACCGTGGATCGCGGAGGCCCGCACGCGCGACCTGTTGCGCCCCAACTCCCCCGGCCGCCCTCTCGACATGTCCGGCCAAGGACTCACCGCGGCCGTCGACGCCCCGTCGGCCGCGGCCCCGTGCGACAGTCTGCCCGTGCTCCAACTGCGCTCGTCCGCCCGCATCGTGGAGAAGCACGCGTTCCTCGTCACCGACCTCGGCGACCTCGCCCCGGCGCACCTCAGCCACACTCCGCTGCCCGGCACCGGCGCACCGGCCCGCCAGCCGCGCGAGGCCACCAGCGGCACGGCGCTGCGGAGCTGGGCCCGTGGCGCGTGCCGCCTCTCCGAACTGCGCGGGCGCGGCGTGCGGGCCGTCAACCAGTGGGACTTCGCCAAGCAGGAGCTGCCGGAGGACGGCGGCCGTGCCGTGTGGTCGTGCACGCGCGCCTCGACCTGGCGCGGTCCGGGAAGCGTGCTGCTCCAGTTCCGTACGTCCGCCGAGTCCGCGACGGCTCCGGCGGAGGTCGTCGGGCGGGCCCGTTCGACGGCCGCCTGCAGCCGCTTCGGCCAGCATGTCGTGGCGAGTACGCGGTGGACGGCCGGCTCCGGGCACCGGTACCTCCTGGCCGCCGGCAGCCGCGACGTCACCCGGATCACGGTCACCGGGGAGGTCGACGCGGAGCGGCGTGGCCGCACCCTGGCCGTCCGGGCTCCGGAGGACGCGCGCGTGACGGTGCGGGCACGTCTGGCGGACGGCGAGGAGCTGGGAGAAGTGGGGCGCTAGTACGATCCGGCGCGTCCCGGGGCGTGGGCGGGGGCCGGCCACTTCGGGTGGCGGACGTCGATGACGTAGTCGTGGGCGTGCCGCCAGCCGTGGGGGCCCGCGTGCGCGTCGGCGAGGTGCGGGTCGTCGGCGGGCAGGGCGGTGTGGACGTGTGCCAGGCGGGACGGGTCGTGGGTCGGCCAGAGCAGCGCGGCCCCGGTCGCCGCGACGAGTGCGAGGCCGGTGAGCGTCGCCGCCGCCGCGGTCGTCCCCGCGGCGGCGGCCAGCCATCCCGCGAGGGGGTACGTGAGCAGCCAGCAGCCGTGGCTGAGCGCGAACCGGGCGGCGAACGCGGCCGGCAGGTCCGCGGGCGCGGCCGAGCGGCGGATCAGCCCGCCGGCGGGGGTCAGGACCAGGGACGAGCCCGCGCCGAGGAGCGCCCAGGCGGCCAGCAGTCCGCCCCAGGACCGGGTGCCGTGCCCGAGGCCGAGGGTGAGCGAGGCCAGGACGGCGCCCAGCAGGAATCCGGCGGGCAGCATGACCCCGCGATCGCCGAAGCGCTCCAGGGCGCGGGGCAGGAGCAGGGCGGCCACCATCGAGCCGGCCCCGAACGCGCCCAGGGCCAGGGCCACTTCGTCCGCCCCGAGACTCAGGTGCTCCCTGACGAGCACCACCGTGTCGACGACGACCAGGGCTCCCGCGGCTGCCGCGACGAGGTCCAGGGCGAGCAGGGCGCGCAGCCGGGGCGTGGCCCAGTGGAGGCGTACGCCGAACGTCGCCCGTGCGTGGACGCCGCCGCCGCGCTCGACCGGGCGCGGCGCGGGCAGTGCGACCGACACGACCAGGGCCGCTGACGCGAGGAAACCGAGGGCCGTTCCGGCGAAAAGCCAGCTGTACGTGACCGTCGTGAGCAGTGCGGCGGCGAGGACCGGGCTGAGCAGGCTCTCGAGTTCGTACGCGAGCCGGGAGAGCGACAGGGCGCGCAGGTGGTCGCGCTCGGCGGGCAGGATCTCGGGGAGCGTCGCCTGGAAGGTGGGCGTGAACGCGGCCGACGCGGCCTGGAGCAGGAAGATGAGGACGTACACCTGCCAGACCTGGTTGACGAACGGCAGGACGAGCGCGGTCCCCGCGCGGACACCGTCCATCGACACCAGCAGGGCGCGGCGGGGCACACGGTCGGCGAAGGCGCCGATCAACGGGGCGAGGCCCACGTAGGCCACCATTTTGATCGCCAGCGCGCTGCCGAGGACAGCGGAGGCGTCCGCTCCCGCGAGGTCGTACGCGAGGAGGCTCAGGGCCACGGTGGCGAGCCCTGTGCCGGTGAGGGCGACCAGTTGGGCGGTGAACAGGCGGCGATAGGTGCGGTTCCGCAGCACTGAGCGCATGACGGTGTCCCCTGGGTCGACGGCCCGGACACTTTCACGGTAGACGACGTGTGCGCAGATGCGCACATGTTGACGGGAGCGATTCGGCGAGAGCGTTCTCGTGTGCCCGAGCGCTGGGCGCGTCGAGGTGCTACGCGTGCCAGGGCGCTCCTGTGACCTGATGGTCGGCGTGGCTCAGCGCCTCGGTGACCAGCCGTCGCAGATGGCCGTCGCGCAGTGAATACACCATCCGGCGCCCGTCCTTACGGGCCTGGACCAGCCCTGCGAGCCGCAGCTTGGCCAGATGCTGACTGACGGCGGGCCGCGCCGCCTCGCTCTCGGAGGCCAGCTCGGTCACGTCCGCCTCTCCCCCGGCCAGCAGCCACAGCAGGTGGAGCCGGGTGGGATCGGCGAGCAGCGCGAACACGGTGGTGGCGGTCTCCAACTGCTCCCTGCCCGGGCTGCGTTGGTGCCCATGATGTGCAGGTGAGGTTTCCGTGCGCTCCGGCATGGCCCCATCGTATGGCCGTACGACCGGACGGCACCGGAACGGTGTCGCTGTTCCAGTGCCGTGTTTGCGCGGTGTGGCCTCAGCCCCGCAGGCGTGCCCAGGTCTTGGGACCGACCTTGCCGTCGTCGTCGAGGTTCCAGGAACGTCTTCACGGCCTTGAGGGTGTCGCCGCCGAACGAGCCGTCGACTCCGTGGCGCCCGATGTTGTAGCCGCGGTACTGGAGGATCGCCTGGATCTCCTTGACCTTGTTGCCGCGGTCTCCGTAGTCGGCGTACGTATTGTTCACGTCGTAACCGCAGTAGTAGCCGAAGTTCGAGTAGTAGGCGCAGGCGGCCAGAGCGGTGGTGGGCGCGGCTGACGGGGTCGTTGCCTGGGACGGGGTCGAGGCCGACGCGGTGGCGGCGATTCCGGTCACCGCTGTCCCGGCGAGGAGGCCCGCGGCCAGCAAGGTCGCGGCGGTGCGCTGGATGGGCATGTGATCTCCCTGGTGAAGGGGCGGCGTCGGGCCGCCTCGGATGGGAATGCCCGGGCGCTGTCCACGGTAGGGAAACGGCCGCGCGGATACGTCAACCGGCGGTGTGATGGCCGCGTGCACCCCTGGTTTGCGGGGCTGCTCTCACGGTTTGCGGGGTGGTCAACCCTCGCTGTAGGGGGCGGCGGTTCTCTCCATCGCGCGTGGTACGCCGACGTACGACCGTACGCGGTTGCTGGTGCCGCTGGTGCCGCCGGTGCCGCTACAGGCTCGTCGCCTCGATCACGCACATCGGGCCGTTCGTCGCCACCACGCGGTCCAGGCGGAACCCCGCGCCCGACAGCAGGGACCGCCAGTCCGCGCGGCTGCGTTCGCGGCCGTTCAGCATGCCCATCATCGTCAGGTCGAGCAGGGCGGCGACCTCCGGGGCGGCACCCTCGCCGACGACGGTCTCCACGAGGAAGAGGCGGGCCCTGGAACCGGCGGCCCGGCGTATGCGGTCCAGGATGACGGCGCACTGGTCGTCGTTCCAGTCGTGGAGGATGAAGCACGCCAGGTAGGCGTCCGCGCCGGGCGGCACACTCTCGAAGAAGTCGCCGCCCCAGGTGCCGACCCGGTCGGTCACGCCGGCCGCGCGCAGCACGGGCTCGGCGCCCGCCACGACGTGCGGCAGGTCGAACACGGTGCCCCAGAGCCACTCGTGGCGCCGGGCGAGCGCGGCGAGCGCCGTGCCGTCGGCGCCGCCGATGTCGACCAGGTGGTGGACCTTCCTCAGGTCCAGGCTGTCGAGGGCGTCCTGGCGTAGCGCGAGCAGGTTGCCCATGGCGGCGCTGAAGCCCTCGACCCGCTCCGGTTCCTCCGCGATCCAGTCGAAGAGCGGCTTGCCCAACTCCCGTTCGGCGGCGGGCACTCCGTCGTGGAGCGTGGACCAGAGGCCGGCGAAGGGTGCGTAATGGGTGTCCATCCACATGAGGGCCACGTCGCGCAGTGAGTCGTCGGTGTCGCTGCACAGCGTGTGCCCCAGCGGGCCGAGGCCCACGGTGTCCTGGTCGGCGTCGAACGCGAAGACGTGCTCGGCGGCGAGGGTGCGTACCAACCGCCGCAGCAGGTCGGTACGGACACCGGTGGCCGAGGCCGCTTCGGCGACCGGCCTCGGTCCGGCGGCCAGCACGTCGGCCACGCCCGCGCGGGCGACGACGTACAGGGCCTGGGAGACCTGGAAGCCCGCGAGGAGGCGGAGCATCGCGACGGCCGGGGCGCGCCCGCCGCAAGCGGAGGTGGAACCGGCGGGGGCGGGACCGGCGGTGGCCGAAGTGACGGAGGCGGAAGTGGAGGGTCCGTTCAATGACATGATCGAAGGCCTACCCCCGCCTCCGAGCGTGCACCACCACCCCCCGCGCGCTCTGGCCGAAAGCCCCCGCGCCGCCGGACCGCACGGCCCGTGGCGCCCGCAGCCCCGGCGTGCCGGTTCAGGCCTTCGGCTCGGGCGCCCCGTAGGCGGTGGCGGGTGCGGGAACCGTGGCGGGTTCGCTGCGGTCGGCCGCGGTACGTACGGGATGGGCGCGGCGACGGCCGCGGCCGTCAGGGTCACGCCGCAGCCGAAGCCGCGCCGCGGGCGGTGTTCTGCCGCTCGGTGGGCAGTCCGCGAGCTGCGCCGCCTCTTCGGGAGCAGTCGGCCGGGACCTTACTGCCCCGGCCGACTCGACCGTGACATCGAACGGCTCGACGGGCGTCCTTGGCCGCGCGATCGAGTGGCCCCGGCCAGGGGCCGTCAGCGGTGCCGGGCGATCAGCATGCGGGCCATGTCCTTGGACCGCAGGGCCGCGTCGCGGTCGCCCTCCGCCGCCGAGATGATCGACCCCTTCATCAGGATGTGCCAGGACCGGGCGAATCCGTCGGAGTCGCGCAGCCCCGCCTCTTCGGCCATGCCGCGGACAAGAGAGCGGATGTTCTCCAGGTACTGGATGCTCGCCCGCCCCAGCGGATGCTTCCAGCCCATCTCCAGCAGTACGTTGATGAACGTACAGGCGTCGTAGTCATCGCCCCGGAACCACTCGTCGAAGACGTCGAAAATGGCCAGCAGCCTGCCCTCCGGGGTTCCGCCGCGGTTCCGGGCACCCGCGACGACCCGCCCCAGGGTCCACTGCTGTTCCCTGCGGGCCAGGAACGCGAGGACGAGCTGGTCCTTCGAGGGAAAGTGCCGGTAGAGGGTCGCCTTGGCCACTCCCGAACGCGCGACGACCTCCTCGATGCCGACAGCACGGATTCCGCGTTGCGAAAAAAGCTCGTACGCGGTCCTCAGTATCCGTTCGCGAGGCGCCAACTGATCCCTCGCAGGCGGCGATTGACTGTCCATCACCGACCAGAATAGTCCTGGACACGGACGCCGCCCGCTGCCATGGTCGAGGCAGAGACGCACGAGACAGACCGGTCTTTCTGGTCCCTGCCGATCACGGCTTTCCGCCCCCAGCACCACAGGCCCCCTATCACCACCACAGGTCCCGGTGTGTTCACCAACCGGCAGGGCAGCCGACGCGGGAGATCCCGGCCACCTGCCCGCCACCGGGAACCGCCCCGACGGGTGGGGCCGCACGCTCCCTGGCGCGCCCCTCCCGCCAGGTGAGGCCGCCCCACCCGTCGGACGCGCGACGCGATCCCCGCCGGAAGCGGTTGAAACCGCCGTGCAACCGCGCTGAATGCGCCTTGCTCCACTCTCGGCCGCATGACGACAAGAGCCCGATCCGTGGCGCCGAAAGCCACCACGACCGCACCCACCGACACCCGCCCACCGGCACTCGCCATCACCGCCCACGGACTGCGCAAGGCATACGGCGCCAAGACCGTCCTCGACGGTGTCGACCTCGTCGTGCCGAGCGGAACCGTCTTCTCCCTGCTCGGGCCGAACGGCGCCGGGAAGACCACCGCCGTCAGGATTCTCTCCACCCTCGTCTCCCCCGGCCCCGGCTCCGGCGAGATGCGTGTCGGCGGGTTCGACCTCGTCGGCCAACCGCAGGCGGTCCGTGGCGCGATCGGTGTCACCGGGCAGTTCAGCGCGATCGACGGCCTTCTCACCGGGGAGGAGAACCTGCGGCTCATGGCGGATCTGCACCACCTGCCGCACCGCGAGGGCCGTCGCGTCGCCGCCGGGCTGCTGGAGCGGTTCGACCTCGTGGAGGCCGCCAGGAAGCCCGCCGCCGACTACTCCGGCGGCATGCGGCGACGGCTCGACATCGCCATGACGCTGATCGGCGAGCCGCGGATCATCTTCCTCGACGAACCGACCACCGGCCTGGATCCGCGCTCCCGGCACACCATGTGGGGTGTCGTCAGGGAGTTGGTCGCCGAGGGCGCCACCGTCTTCCTCACCACGCAGTACCTGGAAGAGGCCGACCAGCTCGCCGACCGCATCGCCGTCCTGCACGACGGGAAGATCGCCGCCGAGGGGAGCGCCGACGCGTTGAAGCGGCTCGTGCCGGGCGGGCACGTGCGGGTGCGGTTCGACGATCCGGGCGCGTACCGATCGGCCGCCGCCGCCCTGCGCCACGCCGACACCGACGACGAGGCACTGTCGCTGCGGGTCCCCTGCGACGGCAGTCAGCGCGAGTTGCGCTCCGTCCTGGACCGGATGCACTCAGCGGGTGTGGAAGCGGACGGGACTTGGGAGAGGAGGGTCAGGTCGACGGTCATCCCGTTTCACTTCATCCCTCTTCCAGTTCCCGCTTGAGGTTGCGCAGGGTCCGGTCGATGTTGCCCGCCTGGAACACCGCGAAGGTCTGGCCCCGCGTGGCGATCCGGTCGAAGGTGTTCGCCACGGAGTCCGGCCACGAGCGCCGGTCGTCCGTCCAGGTCTCGGTCACGCGTGTCACGGCGCCCGTCGCCTCCGCAGACGCCTCCACCTCCACGAAGCGGTACTCCCAGGTGGCGATGGGGGCGCTCAGGCGGGGGCGCTTCAGGCCGATCGCGTGCACGCGGAAGGCGAAGCGGCTGCCCGGGTCCGACGCGGTCACCGTGCAGCGAGTGGTCCAGCGGAAGGCTCCGCGCTTGTTGTGCCCGACGAAGACCAGGCCCGGCGTGGCCGGTTCGTCCGGGCCGGGTACGGTCGCACCGAGGTTCTCCGGGCTCCAGCGGCCCATCCGGGCGGGGCGGCTGACCTGCGCGTAGACCTCCGACGGGGATGCCTGGACCAGGATGCTGCGGGACACGGTGAACGTGCGGGCCATGGGGAGTGCTCCGTTCCTCGGCCCCCGACCTTACCCGCCAGTAGATCGTGCGTGAAGCGCCAGACCGTCGCGGGAGCCCGGGGGCGGCTGCGCCGGTGCCGCTCGTTCCGTCGTCAGTGCCCTGGTGATCCTCCGGGCCAGGAGCGGGTCGGCCGGCAGGGTGTGTGCGGCGAACCAGCGGGCGGCCGACGGGTCGGGGGACGGCTCCACGAACTCGGCGCCCGCGTAGTCGTCGAGCGGCGGATCGTAGATGTATCCGGCGACCACTCCGTGCCGCACGAGACGGTCCACCAACTGGTCGCGGTCCTGGACCAGGAGCGGTACGCGGAACAGCGGTGGCGGACCGCCGTCTCCGGGCCGGGGCCGGAGCGCCCGGGTCGCCCAGCCGGTGCCCGACAGGAGCGACGAGCCCGCTCTGCGCCGAGCGAGGTCGGCGTCGAGCCGGGCGGTGCGCAGCGCCAACTGGCCGCGGACCAGCGCCCCGTGACGCGAGCGGTAGCCGTGCAGATCGACACGGACCCACGGGTCGTACGCGGCGAGACTCGGCGCCTCGGACGCGCGGCGCGCGAGACGGGGCGCGTGGAGGTCCATCCGGAACGTGTCGCGCTCCAGCATCCCGAGGTGCTGCAGGGTGCGCCAGGCCGGGCGCACGAGGTGCAGGCCCCGCACGGCGGAACGCGCCAGGGGGCGCAGAGTGGCGGACAGGTCCGCGCGTAGGCTGCGCGGCAGCAGGAGTGCGTCGCGCAGCCGTTCCAGGTCGCGGCGGGCGCGCTCGTTTTCGACGGCGAGGAAGCCGCCGGCCGTCGCCGCCACGTGCTTGGAGAGGCTGAACGCCGCCGCCGTCCCGAACGTCCCGATCGGCTGCCCGTCCACCCGCGTGCCGATCGCGTGGGCGGCGTCCTCGAACAGCGGTATGCCCAACTGGTCGCAGCGGCGGCGGAGTTCGACGACGCGGTCGGGGATGCCGTACAGGTTCGTGGTGAGGACGGCGTCCACGTTCCGCCAGGTCCGCTCCGGGACGGCTGCCGGGTCGATGTTGCCGTCCCAGACGGAGACGGGGGCCTGTACCGGGCGCAGTCCCGCCGCGAGGACCACGAAGAGGATCACGTCGTCGTTGACGGGTGACATGAGGACGCGCGCGCCGGGCCGGCACCAGTGCCGCAGTGCAAGGTAGAGCGCGAGCCGCGCCGAGGGCGTGTAGACGCAGGGGCGGCCCAGCCGCCGCTCCATCGTCGTGGCGAGCCCCGTTCCGTACGGCATTCCCACCTCTTCCGTACCCGCCGGTACCGCTTCCGTACGTCTGTCGCACCGGGCCGCCGCTCTCAGCGCCCGGCACCTCCGCGTGACGTGCGCAGCGTGCCGATGGTCTTCAGGAGCCGGTCGGCCGGTTCCCTGAGCCGGGGGTGGGCCAGGACCGTGTTGCGCAGGCCCCGCACGGGTCTGCGCCACAGCCGGTGCGCCGCGGCCACCGGGTGCGGGCGGGTCGCGAACCCCTCGCCGACGCGCAGTTCACGGGTCTTGAGCCAGTCCTTGTACTCCTTGTCGCCCCGTCCCATGTCCATGATCCGCACGCCGTCCCGGCCCGCGGCCTCCGCCATCCGGAGATGCATGACGAGGCCCGGCGAGTAGTAGCCGAGTTCCGGGTCGTACGCGGTGAACCAGGCGGCGGACACGGTGCGCGACGTCGGCCCGAAGTGCGCGGCCACCGGCCGGTCACCCGCGTACACCACGGAGAGCACGCCGGTGAAGTGGTCCTCGCGGACCTGGAAGAGATCGTGCACCAGGTCGACTATCCAGGGCCGCGCGAAGCGGTCCATGCGGCCCGTCCTGCGGTACTGGGCGGACTTCCAGCGCATGAGGGTGCGCAGGAGCTCGGGGTCGCGCTCGTCGTGGACGAACCGCATCGCGCCGACGTCGCGGCCGAGGCGGCGCTCCTTCTTCAACGTCGTCTTGGCCAGGCCCGGATAGGCGCCGCGCAGCCACTCCGCGTAGCTCTCCTCCTCACCGACCTTCAGATCGAGGACGGGGGAGGCGAAGGTGCCGGTGACATACGGGCCGAATGGTTTCTGCTCCTCGACGAGGTGGTCGAACTCGAAGACGGAGAGCCCGCAGGCCCGCAGCAGCTGACGACTGTTCCAGGTGACTCCGGGCCGGTGCACGAGAGCCTGGCAGTCGGAGAGGCCGAGGCCGATGGCGCGGCCCACGCCGAAGGCGTTGCGCTCGAAGGGCAGGAAGCCGACGGCTTCCCCCTTCTCGCGCAACACCGCCACGTGGGTCCCGCCCCGGTGCCGGGCGACACCCATCGCGAACTCCGGTGCCAGGAAGGGGTTGGCGAACTGGGGCGACTCGTCCATCGCCCGGTGCCAGGCCACGCGCAGCGATGCGCTGAGTCCGTCGAGCCGGTGGATCGTGATGTCCATCTCAGGCCGACCGCCCTTCCGCGAGCTGACCGCTCGCCCGCCCTGCGAGGCTCAAAGGTCGCGAAAGCGTACGCATGTGTCAAGAGCGCCGACCACGAGCGTGCCGAGAGGCACGGGCCGGCGCCGGGTCACCCGCAGTACTCGGCGTCGAGGATCGCGCCCATCGACTCGCCGTCCCAGTCCGCGTTGTAGCTGTACGACAGTTGGTGCCGGGCGTCCTCCGTGCTGTACGCCATGGAGAGCCAGCCGACCATGCCGCCGGCATGGCCCCAGAGCGTGGTGCCGCAACTGGTCCTGATCCGTGAGAGGCCGAGTCCGTAGGCCATGTCCGGCGCGCCGGGCACGGCCACCGTGGTCTTCATCGCCTTGAGCTGCTTCGGCGGCAGGAGCCTGCCCCGCAGCAGCGCGTCGTAGAAACGGTTGAGGTCACCGGTGGTGGAGATGATGTCCCCGTCGGCCCATCCCTGCGAGCCGTTCATCTCGGTGATGTCGTCGATCCGGTCGGGGTCGGACGGGAAGAGTTTCGCGTAGCCGCGGCTGCTGGGCTCGGGCAGATGGATGCCGTTGCCGGGGTTGACGGTGTTCTTGAGCTTCAGCGGCTCGATGATCCGGTCGCGGACCTCCGCCTCGTACGTCCTGCCCCCGGTCCTCTCGATGATCAGCCCGGCCAGGATGTAGTTGGTGTTGGAGTACGAGTGCTTGGCACCGGGCTCGAACAACGGCTTGTGGGAGAGGGCGACGGCCACGTGTTTCCGGGGCGGCAGGGTGTCGTACCGGTGCGTGAGGTAGCCGTCGCCTTCCAGATACGTCTTGCTGTACTCCTCGTCGGCGAGGTAGTCGAACAGCCCGCTGGTGTGGTTGAGGAGCTGTCTCACGGTGATTCTTCGGCCGTCGTTCCCATTGCCGCGCACGAGCCCGGGGAGGTGCCGTTCGACGCTGTCGTCGAGGTCGAGCTTTCCCTCCGCTTCCATCTGGAGGAGAACGGTCGCCACGAACGACTTGGTGATGCTGCCGACGCGGAACCGGTCGTGCTTGCCGCGCGGCGCGCCGGATTCGAGGTCGCCGACGCCCACCGCCGACGACCAGACGCCGCGCGCGTCGCGTGCCTGCGCCGCGACACCGGGGGTGCCGGCGCGCACGGCCGCTTCCATGGCGCGTCGGGTGGCCCGGTGGTGTCTGTCCGTGGAGGCCCCGGGGTGCTCGTCCGCGGACACCCGGTCCGCCCCGGTCCGGTCCGTCCCTCGGTCCGTCTCGGCTCGGGCCGGGGCGACGAACGCGGTCGCCGCGACCGCTGCCGCCACGATGCCCACCACACCGGTCTTCGTGCGCTTGCGTAACGCCATGCCAACTCCTCGCAGGTGTCCTGGGGGGCTCTGTCGCCCCCCCCAGACACAAGACCTCCGCGAAGGGCAGCGGGTTGACAGGCTCTCAGTCCCGGCCGACGGTGTACCGGTCCTTGACCTTCACCTCGGCGACCGAGCGCCCCTCGGGGAAGACGCTCTGCCAGTCGCCGATCACGTGGAGCTCGTCGGTGCCCATCGCACGGACGACGGTGAGGCCCTCGTCGTACGCCTTGTAGGCCTTCATCCAGAGGTTGGAGAACGCCTGCGAGCGGATCAGGTGCATCCAGTCCGGGCGGTACAGCTCGCGGTTGTAGTTGGACTCCCCCATTGTGGCGACGAACTTGGAGTACATCGCCTTCACGTACTCCAGCGTCACCTCGTCGTCCTCGCCGATCGCCCGGTCACGGGCGTCCTTGAGGGCGATGCGGAACTTCTCCAGAAGCCCTTCCGTGGCGCCCGAGGTGTACGACTCGTGGATCGTGGGCGGGTCGCACAGGCCGTACTTCGGCGACGACAGGCGCAGGAGCAGGCGCAGCGTGGGCTCGGTGATCCAGAGCGGACCCGGCTCGTCACGGTTGCCGATCGGGTTCGGCAGTACGCCTTCGTGCTCCCAGGCGGGCGGCGTGACGAGGTGGACGCCGGCGCGGCGCCGGTCGTGGCCGAAGCCGGTGGAGTGCTCCAGCTGACCGATCGGGAGGTGCGTCTTGAGCGCGGAGAGATAGGCGCCGTTGATGTCGAGGGCGGTCACCTCGTGCGCGCCCGGCGGGAGTTCGGCCCGGGTCCACTTGGGGCGGGCCTCCCAGATCTGGTCCGGGCCCCGCGAGGTCTGCTTGCGGAGGATGTCGGGGATCCAGGGGTGCGCCACGATGTCGTAGCGACCGCCCTTGCGGGTCTCGTCGAGCAGGGCCATCGCATCGGGAATGGCCCGCTTCACCAGGGCGGCGGTGGCGGCTTCCAGGTCGCCCTCGTGGGCGGCGAGCGCGTCCTGCACGGCGCGGCTGATGGCGTCGGGAGTGTTCGGGCCTTCGGCTGCGGCGGTCGTGGCGCGGCGGCCGGTGCGGACGAGCTTCACGGGGGTGCGGGCCGGGGTGGGGGTCGGTGTGGATGCGGGTGCGGGTGCGGGTGGTGCCGACGTGGCTGCGGGGGCTTGGCTCGCGGCCGTGGTGCCGCACTTGGCCGGGTCCAGGTGCTGCGTGAAGCCTTCGAGCTGCTCGGTCGCGGGCTCCCCGCACAGGACGCATGGCTCGGAAACGGGTTCGGGCGCGGATGGGGGGCCGGGCGGGGGTTCGGATGCGACGACCGGCTTCGGTTCGGCCTGCGGCTGCGGCTGCGGCTGCGGCTGCGGGTCGAGCTTCGTTCGGGCCGACTCCAGGAAGTACGCGTACTTCTCCCGTACCGCCCCCGTCGGCTCCCGTCCCGACTCCCAGCCGCCGACCGTGGTCGGGCTGACGCCGATGGCGCGCGCCACCTGCGCCTGGGACAGGTTGAGTGCCTCGCGCAGGGCGCGGCGCTCCTCTGCGGGGGGCAGCTGCGCCTCGGGCCCCGACACGGCGAGGAGTGCGTCGATCGCGTCGAAGTCGCTCACGGACGGACCCCCTTCGGCTCGTCGGCCGCGGCACGTCGCCTCGGGACGGAACGGCGGTGGCCGGCGGGGAGTGCGTCGCACGCGCGCGTGGGACCGGCGAGGAGGTCGAGTACGTCGATGCCGTAGTACGCGGCGATCGCGTCGCAGTCGTCCAGGCTCCACGCGGCGGTACCCGACTGACGGCGTGACACCTGCGTCTGGTCGACACCAAGTACGGCGGCGAGGCTCGCCTGTGTGTCGCCGGTGAGCCGCATCAACGCGGCCACGGCCGCCCGCAGTCGCTCGCTGGAAGACATCCCCATGACCGCACCCTATCCAAGCCTGCGCGTTATCCGCACATGGCACGCGGATTACGCATGCGCCGAGGTCGGCGCGTCGGCATGTCGGGCACGTTCAGGACGCGTCGTTTCGCAGGGTGCGCCAGATGAACACCTCGGTGCTCGGGCCGCGTTCGGAGAATCGGTCCGCGGCGGACGCCGCACGCAGCAGCGTCCGCAGGTCCGTCTCGAAACGGTCGCGTCGGTCGCCGAACAGGTGCGGTGCGGAGCTCGACATCGAGAACACCTCCGCCACGACATCGTCGACCGACCGTTCCAGGACCTGCCCGCCCGGGACGACGAGACGCTGCGGCCCGGCGAATCCGGCACGTTTGAGCACCTCGCGCTCCCCTCCGGCGGTGCCGTGCGGAAGTACGCCGCGGCCTGCTCGGCGCACCGGTCCCAGGTACGTCCTGACGAGGTCGTCGACGGCAGCGCGGGGCGGTGCCGGATGCGGCAGGTCTTCGTCGGGCCGCCCCGCCTCGCCCCCCGCCTCGGGTTTCAGGTCAGAGATGTGCACCAGCGCCCCGCCCGGTCGGAGCATCCTCTTGACGGTCGTCGCCACCAGCACCTGGTCCATCCAGTGGAAGGACTGCCCGAAGGTGGCCGCGGAGAACGTGCCGAGTCCGGCGGGCAGGTCTTCCGCCCTCGCACACACCCAGTGCGTGCGTCCGGCCACTTCCCGCCCGGTGGCGTCCCGCTCCGCCTCGGCGATCATCCCGACGTCCGGGTCCACGCCCACGACCTCGCGGAACAGCGGGGCCAGCGTCAGCGCGAGGGTTCCCGGGCCGCATCCCACGTCGATGAGGCGTCCCGTGCCGTCCGGCTCCAGGGCTTCGGCGAGTGCCATGGCCAGCCCCGGCGCGTACGGAAGACGTCCGCGCGCGTAGTGGGCCGCCGCGCCCCGGAAAAGCGTCTCGTCCCACCGCCAGTCAGCCGCCACACCCGCTCACCGTCTCTTCCGCTTCGTATCGCGCTCCCCCGTCACGCGGGGCCGCACCCAGAACGTACTCTTTTCGCTCATCCGGATCTTTGCCCGCAAGGTGTCATCAAGGCGCCGTCAAGGTGTCCGCAAGAGGAGTTCATCAGTGGAGTTTCGGCTGCTCGGAGCGGTTTCCGTCGCCACTGAGGTCGGCGTGCTGCCCCTCGGCCCCGCAAAGCGGCGCAGCCTGCTCGCCGCGCTGCTGCTCCGACCGAACCATCCGGTCCCGGTCGACCAGCTCACTGCCGCGCTGTGGGACCACGAGCCGCCCGCGCGGGCACGCGGCGTCATCCAGGGCCATGTGTCGCGGCTGCGGGTCCTGCTCAACAGCGCCGAAGCCGACATGTTCGGCGTCGAACTGCTCACCCAGGGCACCGCGTACGTCCTGCGCATGCCGGAGTCGTTGTTGGACGCCCACCGGTTCGAGGAACTGGTGACGCTGGCCCGCGGTCAGCGGGCGCCCGGCGACGCGGTGGCGATGTACCAGGAGGCGCTGTCTCTGTGGCAGGGCCCCGCACTGACCGGCGCGTATCCGAGTCAGCCGCTGCAGGCCGCGGCGCAGGCGCTGGAGGAACTCCGGCTCGCCTCCGTGGAGTCGCTGGCGACGGCCTACTCGCGGATGGGGGAGCACGCCCGTGCCGCCGCGGTCCTGCGTGCGGAGGCGAGCGTTCACCCGCTGCGCGAGTCGCTGGCCGCCTCGCTCGTGCGGGAGCTGCAGCGGGCGGGGCGCCGCTCGGAGGCCCTCGACTGGTTCCACCGCACGCGGCGGCTGCTCGCCGACGAGCTGGGGGTCGATCCCGGCCGGGAGCTGGCCGACGCGTACACGGACGTGCTGCGTGGGGACGATGAGGCGGACGGGGCGGCGCGACGGTCCGGCGCGCCCGCTGTCCCGGCCTCCGGACGAACGTCATCCTTAACCGCAGCTTCAGCCTCGCCCTCACCTTCGGTCACAGCCGCCCCACCGGGATCGGCCTCGGCCTCGTCTTCCGTCACAGCCGCAGCTTCAGCCTCGACCTCAGCACCAGCCACACCTCCCTCGATCCCCGCCTCAGCCTCGGCCGCACCCCCGGCCTCGCCCCTCCCGCCGACAGCCGTCACGCCCCCCGCACCTCCGGCCCCACCGATACCGGCACCGTCCTCCACGGTCGACCTCCTCCCCCGCATGCCCCGCGGCTTCCACGGTCGTGCCGCCGAGCTCACCGCCCTCTCCCGGGCCGCCGCCGGCGAAGCGCCCGTCTGTCTGGTCACCGGCCCCGCGGGCGTCGGCAAGACGGCGTTCGTGGCGCACTGGGCGCACCGCAACCGCGAGCAGTTCCCCGGCGGGCTGCTCTACGCCGACCTGCGCGGCTTCAGCGACACGGGTGAGCCGGCCCTCCTCGAAGTGCTGCGGGAGTTCCTGCTCGCGCTGGGTGTCGCGCCGCGCCGCATACCCGAGTCGGCGCGCGGTGCCTCCGCGCTGTTCCGTTCGCTCTGCGCCGACCGCAGGATCCTCGTCGTACTCGACAACGCGCGGGCGTCCGAGCAGGTCAGAGAGTTGCTGCCGGGCGGCGCCGAGTGCGTCACCGTGGTGACGAGCCGGTACCGGCTGCGTGGGCTCATCGCCTCCGACGCGGCGCGGCCCGTCCCCCTGGACGTACTCGAACCGGAGGACAGCACCGCGCTGCTCGCCGCGGTGCTCGGCCAGGAGCGGGTGCTCGCCGAAGAGGTGGCCGCCCGCCGCCTCGCGGAGCTGTGCGGTGGGCTGCCGCTCGCGCTGCGGGTCGCGGCGGCCCGTCTCGCGGACCAGCCGGACTGGCCGTTGAGTTCCATGAGCGCGGAACTGTCCGACGAGTCACGCCGGTTGAGCCTCCTGGACGTGGAGGACACGGGCGTCCGCGCGGCATTGCGGCTGACGGTGCGGCGGCTGCCGGACGACGCCGCGCACCACTTCGCGCACCTCGGTCAGCACCCGGGCACACATGTCGACCGGTACGCGGCGGCGGCTCTCGCGGGGACGGACCCGGAGACGGCGGCCGCCGCGCTGGACAAGCTCACCGCGGCGCACCTCGTGATCCGGACCGCGCCGGACCGCTGGACGCTGCACGATCTCGTACGGCTGTACGCGCGCGGTCTGGAGGCCGGGCCCGACGCGCTGGTGCGCGGCCTCGACCACAGCGTGGCCACGGCGCTCGCCGCCGCCGACGCGGCCGAACCGGGCGACGAGTCGTGCTTCACGCTGCCCACGGACTTCCGTCCGCCGCAGGCCACGAGGGAG
Organism: Streptomyces venezuelae; assembly: GCF_008642355.1. Lineage (NCBI taxonomy): Bacteria > Bacillati > Actinomycetota > Actinomycetes > Kitasatosporales > Streptomycetaceae > Streptomyces > Streptomyces venezuelae. The sequence continues at coordinate 7,958,476 of NZ_CP029193.1, read as the reverse complement.
TTCACCGACCGCGAGCAGGCGATGGCCTGGTACGCGGCCGAGCGCGACGATTTGGCGCTGGCTGCGGCTGCCGCGCGTGCCGCCGGGCTGCACGGCAGGACGTGGCGGATCGTCCTCGCGCTGTGGCCGCAGATCGTCTGGCGGGTGCGGGACGACTGGACCCCGTTGTTGCGTACGGCACTTGAGGCGGCGCAGGCCGACGGGGACGCGCGGGCCGAGTCGCGGGTGCGTGCGCTGCTGGGGTGGGTCCTGACGGAGGAGGGCCGGACGTCGGAGGCGCTGGCTCATCTGGAGGCGGCACCCGTGCTCGCCGCGCGGGCGGGCGACCGGCGGGGCGAGGCGACGGCGCTGATCAACCTGTCGCTCGCGCAGTCCGAACTCGGCAGTCCCGAGGAGGCCGCCGAGGGCTGCGCGCTGGCCGCGGAGCTGGCGCACAGCGTGGGCGACCGGAACACGGAGCGCCTCGCGCTCTACCACCTCGCCCGGCACCGTCTCGACGCACGGGAGTGGCAGCCCGCCTTCGAGACGGCGGTCGCCGCGCTCGACCTCGACGCCCCTTCGGAGGCGTCGCCTGCGGCACGGGTGCTGCTGCGGATCGTCATCGGTGAGGCGCTGCTCGGCATGGGCGACGAGGCCGAGGGCATCCGCCGCCTGGAAGCCGCCGCGCGTGAGGCGGAGTCGTCCGGCTACGACGACGGCGCGGTCCGCGCGCTCGGAGCGCTGCTCAGGGTGTCGGCGGACACGGGGCTGCAGGCGCGGTACGACACGGCGATGGTGCGGCTGATGGCACGTACGTGAGGGGGCGGCTCGCACGTGAAGGTCGGCGTGCACGCGAGGGGGTGGGTCGCACATGACGTAGCGGCGCGCACGCGACAGGGTCAGCGCTTACGTGACGTAGCGGGGCGCACGTAAAGGCTCGGCACGCACATGACGTGGCGGTGTGCACATGAAGGGTCGGCGCGCCCATGACGTAGCGACGCGCAGGTAAAGGAGCGGCACGTACATGACTGAGCGACGCGCACGTACAGGGTCGGCGCTCACGTGACGTGGCGGTGCGCACGTACCGTGGCGGCGCGCACGATCCGCTCGTCCGGCCGGAGCCGCCCGGCGGTGCCGCCCAGGCGTCCTACTCCCCCGCGGTCCCGGGCGATGCCCCCCGCTCCCCCCGATCCGCGTGCTCGGTGAGTTGCTCGTTCACCTCGCGGGCCTGCTCGGCGAGGCGGCGGGCGCGTTCCTCGGCGCGGTCCGCGCGTGCGTTGATGCGGGCGATGTCGTCCTCGATGACCTTCAGGGCCATCTCGGTCGCGGCGTCCGCGTCCCGCGGCGCGAGATCGCCGGGGAGCGCCTCCAGCGCCGTCTTGACCGCGGGGATGCCGCCGCGTTCGTGGATGTCTTTCCAGAACTCGTAGTCCATCGCGCCATCTTGTCCGATGGGGCGGCGCCGACGCGAACGGCGGCCGGAACGTCCGGTGGCGGAGGGCCCCGAGTGCCCGTCCCCGCCCTCACCCGCCCGTGCCGCGCCCCTGCCGGGCGCCCGCGCCTCAGGACGCGGGCGCCGCGGACGTGCCGGCCCGCGCGGGCGTGCTGAAGTCCAGCAGGTCCTCGGCCGTCTGCTGGGTCTCCTCCGCGACCTTGCGGGCGGTGGCGACGACATCGCCGTGTTCCTGGACGAGCGTGTGGTAGATCGGCGCCTGGGTGGCGTCATTGGCCGGCATGACCTGCGGCTCCTTGTTCGGTGACGGTGTCGGACTGGTCCGCCGTGGGCGGCCGACCCGCGACCTTACGCGAACTCGGTACCTCGATGGGACCCGACCCCGATCATGAGACGCCTGCTTGTGACCACCTTCACACGCGCGGGGCGAAGGGGGTCGGTGAGGGCCCGTACCGTGACCGTCCGGACGCGGGCCCCTGACACAGGTGAGCGACGGACGTATCCGGGTACTCGGAGAACCCGCAGACGGATTCGCACACGGGCCCAAGGAGGCGTCCATGCCGCTCACGTTCCGCAAGAGTCTCCGGATCCTTCCCGGGGTGCGGCTGAACATCAACAAGCGTTCCTGGTCCCTGACCACGGGTGGCCGGCACGGCCCCCGGCGCACCCACAGCAGTACCGGCCGCCGCACGACGTCGATGGACCTGCCGGGACCCTTCGGCTGGCGCCGTACGACGAAGCGGCGGTAAAAGCGCGTGCCGTGAAGGGGCGTCCACTGTTACGGTCCCCGGCATGAACAAGCGCGCTGCGATGACGACGACGCCGGAGAGTGTCCCGGCGCGCTGACCGATGTCTGAGTCCGAAGCCCCGGGGCGGGTGCCCCGGGGCTTCGGCTTGTGGTCACTCGCCCCACGTCCGCGAGGAGACCACCTGTGAACACCGCCGCCGACCACCCTCAGGACCACGACCACCGCAGACTCGGCCGTGAACTCGGCCTGTTCGGCACCGATCCGCTGATCGGGGCGGGACTGCCGTACTGGCTGCCGGACGGGGCCGCCGTGCGGCACGCCCTGGAGGAGTACGTCCGCGACGCCGAGCGGCGCGCGGGCTACCGGCACGTGTACTCACCCGTGCTCGGCAAGCGGGAGTTGTACGAGATCTCGGGGCACTGGTCGCACTACAGCGACGACATGTTCCCGCCGATGGAGCTGGGCGGCGAGCAGGTGGTGCTGCGGCCGAGCCTGTGTCCGCACCACGCGCTGATGTACCGCTCCCGCACCCGCAGCTACCGCGAACTGCCACTGCGCATGGCCGAGACCGGCGGCATGTACCGCGCCGAACTCTCCGGTGTGCTGGGTGGGTTGACCCGTGTTCGCGCCATCCACCTCAACGACGCGCACGTCTTCTGCACCCTGGACCAGGTCGCCGACGAGGCACGGGCCGCGTTGGGGATGATCCGTCGGGCGTACGAGGCGCTCGGGATCCGGCCCGCCCGTTTCCGGCTCTCCCTTCCGGGGCCCGGCGGCAAGTACGTCGCCGATCCCGAGAAGTGGCGGCGGTCCACCGCCCTGCTCACCGAGGTGCTGGACAGCTCCGGGCTGTCCTATGAGGCCGCCGAGGGCGAGGCCGCGTTCTACGGTCCGAAGATCGACGTGCAGGTCGTGGACGCGGCGGGCCGCGAGTCCACCCTCTCCACCGTTCAGGTCGACTTCCACCAGCCCGAGCGGTTCGATCTGCGCTACATCGGCGCGGACGGCGCCGGACACCGCCCGGTGATGGTCCACCGCAGCATCATCGGCAGCGTGGAGAGAGCGGTCGCGCACCTCGTCGAAGAGCACGGCGGGGCGTTCCCCGCCTGGCTCGCACCCGTCCAGCTGGCGGTACTGCCGGTGTCCGAGACCCAACTTCCGGGCGCCGAGCGCCTGTTGCGCAGGTGCGCGGACACCGGTCTGCGGGCCGAGCTCGCCGGGCCCGAGCTCGGCAGCCTGGGTGCGCGCGTGCGAGCCGCGCGTCTCGTGCCCTACCAGGCCGTCATCGGCGCGCAGGAGGATGCCGAGGGCCTGGTGGCGTTGCGGCTGCGCGACGGGCGGCGCCTCGACCCGATGCCGGGCGCCGACGCCCTGGCCCGCATCGACGCCCTCGTCGGGGCGCACCGCACCGAGCTGTGGGACACCGAGTAGCGCTTCGAAGGCAGGGCGGCCGGCTCTCAGAGCGCGCCTATGAGCAGGGTCAGACCCATGACCGTCATCGTCGCGGCGATCAGGAAGTCCAGTGCGCGCCAGGAGGCGGGGCGCGCGAAGAAGCCGCTGAGCAGCCGCGCGCCGTAACCGAGCGCGGCGAACCAGCAGACGCTGCCGAGCATCGCGCCCGCCCCGAAGGCCCAGCGCAGCGCGTCGTGGCCGGCGGCGACGGAGCCGAGGAGGAGGACGGTGTCGAGGTAGACGTGCGGGTTGAGCCAGGTCATGGCCAGGCAGGCGAGCAGTGCGCCGCGCCGTGACCCGGCCGTCGCGCCCGTCGCCGTCATGGCGGTGGGGCGCAGGGCGCGGCGTGCGGCGAGCACGGCGTACGAGAGGAGGAAGCCTCCGCCTATGAGGCCGACGAGGGTCAGCGCGGGCGGCCAGGCCGTGACCACCGTGCCGACACCGGCCACGCCCGCCGCGATGAGCACCATGTCGGAGAGCGCGCAGATGGCGACCACGCTGAGCACCGACTGGCGTCGGATGCCCTGGCGCAGGACGAAGGCGTTCTGTGAGCCGATGGCGACGATGAGCGAGAGTCCGGTGCCGAATCCGGCAGCGGCGGCGGTCAGTGCTGTTCCCATGACTTCGACGTTAAGGATCTTCGATGGCCTAAGTACAGGTAATGATTCTGATGTAGCTTAAGCAATCATGAAGTCATCGCTGTCCGAGCTGCCCCTCGAACACGTGCGGACCCTTCTCGCCGTCGTCGACGAGGGCACCTTCGACGCCGCGGCGGCCGCGCTGCATGTCACGCCCCCGGCGGTCAGCCAGCGCGTGAAGGCGCTGGAGCGCCGGACCGGCCGCGTCCTGCTGATGCGGACGAAGCCGGTGCGGCCCACCGAGTCGGGGCAGGTCGTGGTGCGCTTCGCCCGGCAGCTGGCCCGCCTGGAGCGCGACGCGCGCGCCGAGCTCGGCATCAGCGACACGGGAGAGGCCGCCGTGCTGCCGGTCGCGGTGAACGCCGACTCCCTCGCCACGTGGTTCCTGTCCGCACTGGCCCGGATCCCGGACGAGCTGAGCACCTGTTTCGAGCTGCGCCGCGAGGACGAGGACCATACGACGTCGTTGCTGCGCGAGGGCTCGGTGATGGCGGCGGTCACGTCGTCGCCGGACGCGGTGTCGGGCTGTACGGTGCGGCGGCTGGGCCGGATGCGGTACCTGCCGGTGGCCTCGCCCGGTTTCGTGGCGCGGCGGCTCGGGGACTGGCCGCGCGTGCCGCTGGGGGCCGTCCTCGCGGACGCGCCCGTGATCTTCTTCGACCGCCGGGACTCCCTGCAGGACGACTTCGCGCGCAAGGTGACGGGAGGGCGTGGCGCGAGCCGTCTGCGGCACTACGTCCCCTCGTCGCGCGGTTTCGTCGAGGCGATCGAGGCAGGTCTGGGGTGGGGTGTGGTGCCGCAGGCGCAGGCCGAGCCGCTGCTGCGCGCGGGCACGCTGGTCCTGCTCGATGCCGACCGGGTGGTGGACGTACCGCTGTTCTGGCAGCAGTGGAAGCTGGACTCTCCCGCGCTGGCCGCGATGGCGGACGCGGTGGTGGCCGCGGCCGGGACGGCGCTCGATCAGTGACATGGGGCGAACAGAACGTGCGGCGCCCGTGAGTCCTGTCTAGCGTCACTCGCATGAACACTGATCCGCAGAGTTACGAGCTTCTGCTGGTGCCCGAGTTCACCGAGGGCGACGGAACGGCGGAGGGCGGCACCGCCGGGGCGCTGCGTTCGGCGCTCGTGGTGGCCACCGGCAAGACCGGCGCCTCCGGCTGCCCGCGGTACGTGGGCGACGGCATGGAGGCCGACATCGACCCGGAGACCCGGGCCGTCGAAGCGGTGCTCGTCGACGGGGCCGAACTGGATTACGGCCTTTCGGTACGGGTCGCCCCGGCGGGGTGACAAAAAGAACCGCCGCGTAAAAGTGTCACCGGCGTCAAGGTATGCGGAAAGCCGCAATGCAAATCATGCACTCTGGCTTGAACGCATCGCTTTTTCTCGGGACCACAGGCCGAGCGGGTACGGTCGTCGCAAAACCTCGTACCGACCACGTGGGGAGCTGGTCATGCGACCGGGCGAGCGGATCGGGGGCCTCGTTCAGTCCCTCTCGGAACATCTCGTCACCAACGTAGAGCAACGCGATCTGGAGGGCGCGCGCAGCGATTTCCTCCTGAACGGATTCACGAAATTACCCTTCTTGGTGCCCGACCGAGTCAAATCGGCGGTCGCCGAGGAAATAGAAGATCTCGTCGCCGAACATGGCGTGCGGCGTAAAATGAGCTTCAAGGAAACCGGCGGCACGCCACGGCTGATGCGCAATGTGCGCCACAAGGAAATCAGCGAACACGGGACGGTGATCCCGCGGTTGTACGCGTCCACGGAGCTGCTCGACGCCTTGACGCGGGTCGCCGGTGAGCCGGTGCTCCCCTGCCCCTACGAGCCGGAGCGGTACGTGATCACCGAGCTGGAGCAGTCCGGTGACACGCACGGGTGGCACTGGGACGACTACAGCTTCGCGCTCGTTTGGGTGGTCGCCTGTCCGCCCGCCGAGTACGGCGGATTCGTGCAGTGCGTGCCCCGCACGTACTGGAACAAGCAGGATCCGCAGCTGCACCGCCAGTTCATCTCGCAGCCCATCCACTCCTTCGAACTGCGGCCCGGCGACCTGTACTTGATGCGGACCGACACCACCCTGCACCGCGTCTACCCGCTCACCGGCGGGCGGCGCCTCATCATCAACATGGGCTACGCCTCCCGCGCCGACCTGCACAAGCCGATCAGCCACGAGACCATGGACGGGCTCTGGAACGGCTCCCGCGAGGACCAGACTGGGCGGATGGACCACACAGATCAGGCGGAGCAGACCGTATGACCCCAGTGGAGGGGGCCACGGCGGCGACGCCCGGGCCCCCTCGACTGGTCCGTCAGTTGGGCACTTCGGGGCTCGTCGCGCACTACGTCACCTCCGTGATGGGCGCGGGCGTCCTGCTGATCCCCGCCCTCGCCTGGGCGGAGGCAGGACCGTTGTCCCTCGTGGCGTGGGGAGTGCTGATCCTCTACAGCTGTCCCTTCGCACTCGTCTTCGCGAAGATGTCCGTGCGGCATCCCACGAGCAAGGGCGTCGCGCAGTTCGTGGAAGCGGCGTTCGGCGCGCGTGCGGGCAGGATCGCGGCCGTCTTCCTGCTTCTCACCCTGCTCGCGGGCAATCCCGTGCTGGGGCTCGCGGCCGGCCGCTACCTGCTCGCGGCCATCGATCCCGCCGCCTCCAACCGGGCCTCGCTCCTCGCGGGCGCCGCCGTGATCGTGTTCTGCGTCGCGCTCAACCTGTGGGGAATCAGGGTGAGTACACGCGCGCAGATGGTGGTGCTCGGTTCCGTGGTGCTGCTGCTCGCCGTCGTCATCTGCCTGGCCCTGCCCCAAGGGGACTACGAACGCCTCACCCCGTTCGCCCCGCACGGCTGGGGTTCCCTCGGCAGTACGTTGCTCATCTGCTTCTTCGGGTTCATCGGCTGGGAGAACGCGGCCCCGGTCGCCGAAGAGGTGAAGGATCCCGAACGCACCTTTCCCAAAGGGATTCTCTACGCCGTCAGCGGTGTGGGGCTCCTGTATTTCGCCATGGCGTTCACCGTCTCCGTGGCCCTGCCCGAGGCGTCCGCGGGCCAGTCCGACCTGACGGCGTTCGTACGCCTCCTTCAGGTGGCCACGGGCACCGGACTCGAGAGCACCGGGTATCTCGTCGCGGGCGTCCTGCTGCTGCTCACCACCAACGCCTGGTGCCTCGGCACCTCCCGCGTCGTCTTCGCACTCGCCCGGGACGGCCTGCTTCCGGCCCGGCTCAGCCGCCTCTCCCGGCAGGGCAGGGTCCCGGCGCGCGCCGTCCTCGCGCTCCTGCCCGGCTACGCCGTGTCGGTGCTGCTGCTCCTGGCCACCGACTCCAGCGAGACAACCCTGATCAAGGCCTCCTCGGCCACCTACCTGCTCATCTTCCTCATGGCCTTCCTCGCCGCCGCCCGCCTCCTCCCCCGGGGCGGCGCCGCCCGCCTGAACCTGCTGCTCATCGCGACGACCGTCGCGATGCTGCCGTTCTTCGGCGTCAGCGTCGTCATCGCGCTCGCGATGCTGCTCCTCTCCGTCATCGCCGAACGCCGACTGCGGAAGCACGTCCCCTCGTCCACCGACACAGGAGTACTCACGTGACCGCGCGACACATCCTGCGGATACAGGACCTCTCAGCCAAGGAAATGTGCTCCCTGCTCGACCTCGCCGAAGCGATGAAACGCGGCGACGACTCCCGCGCCCACCTGGCAGGCCGCTGCATAGGCCTGCTCTTCAACGTGCCGTCCACCAGGACCCGTGTCTCGTTCCAGGTCGCCGCCTCCCAACTCGGCGCCGACAGCTACCCGTACGGGGTGGAGGAACTGCGGCTCGCCAACCGCGAGTCGATCGAGGACACCATCGGCGTGCTCAACCGCTACCTCGACGCCCTCGTGGTCCGCTGGTACGACATGAACGACTACGGCGCCGGACACCGCAGGCTGCGCGCGATGGCCGAACAGGCCACGATCCCCGTCATCAACGCGCTGGACGACGAGGAGCACCCCTGCCAGGTCCTCGCCGACCTCATGACACTGCGCGAACTGTACGGCGCGGAGGTTCCGTCCCGACGGATCGTGTACGCCTGGTCCTACTCCCCGCGGCAGAAGACCCCCGGCGTCCTGCACTCCTCCATGATGGCCGCGGCTCTCCTCGGCCACCGCGTCACCGTCGCCCACCCGCCCGGCTTCGCCCCCGAGGAGCGCGTGACCCGCGCCGCCCGTGACATCGCCGCCCGCACCGGCGCGCGCGTCGACCTCACCGAGGACCTGGAGGACGCCGTCCGGGACTGCGCCGCCGTCTACACCCTCAGCTGGAAGTCCCCCACCCTCGCCGGGCAGGAGGAGATCCAGGCGCGGACGCGGCTCGCGGACCGGTGGCGGATCACCGAACCGCTGATGCGACTGGCCGGCGACGACGCGGTGTTCCTCGACTGCATGCCCACCAACCGGGGCGAGGAGGTCGACGCCGACGTCAAGGACGGACCGCGGTCGCGGATCTTCCAGCAGGCGGAGAACCGCCTGCACACCCAGAAGGCCCTGCTCACCCAGCTGTTCGACGGCACACTCACGGGTGGCGGGCGATGAGGGCGGGGCGGTCCGGCGCCCGGGTGGCGCTGGTCACCGGGGGCGGTGGAGGCATCGGCAGCGCCGTCGCGCGACGGCTCGCCGACGAGGGCGCGGCCGTCGCGGTCGTGGACCGGGACGACGCGGCGGAGACCGTGGCCCGTGGCATCCGCGCCGACGGCGGGCACGCCGAGGCGTTCCTGTGCGACGTCTCCGACGAGGAGGAGGTACTTGCCCTCGTGAAGGAGGTCGTGGGCAGGCTCGGCGGCATCACCGACGTGTGCTGCGTGGCGGGGAGCATCAGGCGCGGCACGGTGCAGGACCTGTCCCTGGAGGACTGGCACCGGTCGTTCGCGGACAACGTGGACTCGGTGTTCCTCGTGTGCCGTGCGGTGCTTCCGCTGATGGAGCGTGCGGGGCACGGCAGCATCGTCACGGTGGCCTCCGGGTGGGGGCTGCGCGCCGGGGAGAAGGCGGCCGCGTACTGCACGGCGAAGGCCGGTGTGGTGATGCTGACGCAGGCGATGGCGCTGGACCACAGTCCGGCGGGCATCCGGGTCAACTGCGTCGCCCCGGGCGACACGCGCACGCCGATGCTGGCCCGCGAGGCACGGCAGCTGGGCCAGTCCGACGCGGAGTTCCTCGCCGAGGCCGCGGACCGGCCGCTCGGCCGGATCGGGACGCCCGAGGACATCGCGGCCGCGGTCGCGTTCCTCGCGGGCCCCGACGCCGACTTCGTCACGGGAAGCGTGCTCTCCGTCGACGGCGGGGGAAGCATCTGACGCGGCCCCTCAGCGGGCGCCGTCGGGGGCGGGGTCCGCATCGGGGGCCGCCGCTCCCGTGAAGTATTCGAGCGTGCCGGTGAGGTCGAGGAGCCGCTCCAGGTTCGGGGGCCGGTCGTCCAGGTGCAGCCGCGTCCCGGTCTCCGCGGTGCGGCGCCCGACCATCAGCAGGATGGACAGGCCCATGGAGTCGACGTTGGCGACGCCCGCGCAGTGCAGGTGCATGTCCTGGAGTCCGGGCCGGGCGGCGAGTTGCTCGGTGACCTCGGCGAGGAGGTACTCGGCGTTGTCGTAGTCGAGGTCGCCGGTGATCTCTATGCGGACGGTGTCCGCGGTGCCCGCGGTGGCCAGGCGGAGGGCGGGGGGCAGTGTGGTCATACGGGCGGTCCAGGCGCGGTGGGGTGATCGGTGGTGAGGGCTTCGAGGCCGCGTCGGAGGATGCGGGTCGCCCGTGGGAAGTCTTTCAGCTCGTGCAGGAAGAGGTCGAGGGCCGGGGGGAGGGAGCCCGCGGGCACCCCTCGGGCCTCCAGGATCCGGGCGGTCCAGGAGACGAACCAGCTGAAGAGGGCCTCGTCCCCGAGGTAGAGGGCGGTGGCGAGGAACTCGACGATGTGCGCGAGGTCCTCCGCCGTGCGTTCGCGCTGCGTTTCGTCGTAGCCGCGCATCGCGGGAAACGCGTCCTCCAGGGCGCCGAAGACGGCGCGCACCAGGGCGTCGCCACTGCGGGTGACCAGCGTGTATTCCTGGTCGGCCAGGTGCGGCAGGTCGTCCATCTGCTGGTGGTCGGTCTGCGGGCGCGGGAGTCGGCCCGCGGCGAGGCGGTCGGCGGCGGTCGGGGCGTCGGGCGCCCAGGCGTCGGCTCCGAGGAGGCGGGCGTAGCGGCCGCCGGGTCCGAACGCGGCACCGCCGACCAGGACGGGGACACCGACGGCCTGGCATGCGGTGATCGCCGCGTGTGCGGTGGGGAGCCTGGTGGCGATCGAACCGGACAGCGCGACGGCGTCGGCTCGGGTGGTGTGCAGGTGGGAGATGAGGTGCGGTACGGGGACCTGTGCGCCCAGGTAGTCGACGCGCCAGCCGCGCAGTTTGAGCACTTCGGCGAGGAGCCGGGCGGGCAGGGCGTGCCATTCGCCGTCGACGCACGCGACCGTGATGCGGCCTCTGTCGGCGGTTCTTCGGGCGGCGGGGTGGAGGGCCAGGGCCGCGACGGCGCGTTCGTTGATGGCGGTGGCGGCGTGCTCCTGGGCGACGCTGAGGCGGTTCGCGGCCCATTCCTCGCCGACTCTGCTCTGCACGGCGGCGATCACGTCGACGAGAACGGACTCCGGGTCGGCGCCGTGGTCCAGCGCGCGCAGAAGGAGGTCGGTGGCCGCGCGCTCGTCGCCGACCGACACGGCTGCCCACAACCCGTCGGCGAGTTCCGAGGGCGGTGCCGCGGTCCGGGGGCGGGGCGGGGTACTGGTACTCATGCGGTGCGCCTGCCCAGAGTGCGCCCGTTCATCGCGCTCAGGTGGTGAGCGCGGGGTGCGGAAATGGCGACGACGGCCATGTCGTCGTGGCGACGGTTCCCGAGCCACTGGGAGGCCAGCATGTGGACATGGTCCACGATGCCCTCCGAGGGCATTCCGGCACATCCGGCCAGGGCGCGCTTGAGGCGCCCCTCGCCGAACTGCGCGTCGCCCATCGGACCGCCCTGGGCCTCGGTGATGCCGTCGGTGTAGAGGATGCACGTCTCCCCCGGCGCGAGCGTGACCGCCGTGGTGCGGGCGGGAACGTTCGGCATGGCTCCGACCAGGGTGCCGCGGGTGTCGGCCTCCTCGACCGTGCCGTTCGCGCGGATGATCAGCGGGGGCGGGTGGCCAGCGCTGGTCAGCCGCAGGTGCACCTCGTCGTCCCTGCGGACGGCGGAGGCCAGGACCAGCGTGGCGAAGCGGGTGTGGTGGGAGTTGAGCAACGCGGTGTTGAGGAGGGTGAGCATCCGCTGGTGGTCGTCCGCCATCGGCAGCAGAGCGTGGAGGGTGTTGCGGATCTTGCCGGTGAGAACGGCTGCCTCAAGGCCCTTTCCGCAGACGTCGCCCAGCGTCACGAGTGAGGGCTCACCCTCGACGGCGGCCGGGTGCACGTCGTAGAAGTCCCCGCCGATGCGCTCGTGGTCGGCCGAGGGGCGGTAACGGCCGGCGAAGTCCACTCCGGAGATCTGTTCCAGGGCCGGGGGCAGCAGTTCCCGCATGAGCACTTCGGTGATGGCCGTCTGCTCCGCGTAGAGCCGGGCGGCCGACATGGCGGCGCCGGACCGTGCGGCGAAGAGGCGGGCGAAGACCTCCTCCTTCTCGGTGAAGCCGACACCGCCTTCCTTGCGCAGCAGGACCAGGGCGCCGGCCGGAACGCCGTGGCCGGGCAGCGGGGTGATCACTATGGCGCCGATGGGGCCGAAGCCTTCGGGGATCATCCACTCCGGCGCGGCCGACGGGTCGATCCACCGGGAGGGCACCGGCGGGAAGCCGCGCAGGGCCTCGCCGAGGCCGGGGACCTCATCGGGGTCGACCGCCTGTTCCGACGTGGTGGGGGTGCCGCCGCGCAGGCAGGTCACCACGGGCAGGCGGTGGCCGCGTGCCGGTGCGATGGCGAGCGCCGCGTCGGCGAGGTTCTCGGCGGCCATCTGCGCGGTGACGTCCATGCAGCGCCCGAGGTTGAGGGAGGAGAGCAGCGTGCTGGACGCCTTGGCCAGGAAGGCGGTCCGCTCTCTCTCCATGTGCAGGGCTTCTCGGGCGAGCTGCTGGTCCGTCTGGTCGACGAGCCACCAGGCGACGGTGCCGTCGTCCCGCACGCTGGGGTGCGCTTCGAAACGGCGTCCTTCGATCGCTCCGGAGAGCGGGGCGTCCGATTCCTGTGCGGCTCGGGGTCCTGGCAGGCGTGTCGCTTCGTGGGCGGCGGACAGCCAGGTCGGGACCACGGCGTCGAGGCGCGCCCCGGGACGGGCGGCGGGCAGCAGCGCCTGCGCGGCGGCGTTGCACTGCGCGAGGAAGCCCGTCGCGTCGGCGACCAGAACCGGGTAGGGGGCTCCGCTCCACGGGAAGTCGGGTCCCGTGAGGGCGGCGGTCTGCATGTGGGGGGAGACCAAATATCGAGGACCCGCTGGGCGAGTCCCTCACCTCACCAACTCAGAGGGAAAATGTTGCCTTGCGGCAACGATCCCGCACGGGGCGCCCTCCTGGCAACCCGCTCATCCGGTGAGAAGTGCGACAGGGCGTTCGAAGAACGTCTCCAGGGAGACCGTGGCCTGCGTGCCGCTGACGCCGTCGATCGCGTAGAGGCGACGCAGTACGTCCTGGAGTTGTTCGGTCGTCGACGTGCGGACCTTCAACAGGACCGATGCGCTGCCCGCGATGACGTGGGCCTCCTGTATCTCCGCGATGGCCGCGAACGCGTCGGCGGAATCGCCCATCCACGCCGTGGATTCGACCATCACGAAGGCCAGCACCCCGCGGTCGAGGGCCGCCGGGTCGACCTCGACGGTCGTGCGCCGGATGACTCCGCGCTCGCGGAGTTTGCGCACGCGCTCGTGGGCGGCGCCCGCGGAGAGACCGGCTCCCTTGCCGAGCGCGGCGTACGAGATGGTCGCGTCCTCTTGAAGGAGCGCGATCAGCCGACGGTCGATGTCATCCACGGTCACCATGGCGCAACCATACAGCGTTCTGACATAGTCACGATCAACCGAACATCATTCGGCCTGGGACCGCGAAGGGGTATTCATGTCCGGCAATGACAGCACTTCCCTGTACGAGATCCTGGACGAGCGGTTCCGTACCGGGCGCTGCGCGAACGGCGACGACCGACTGGAGCGGCTGTACGGGGGTTGCCGGTGGGCCGAGGGGCCTCTCTACCTCCCCGCCTGGCGTCAGCTCGTCTGGAGCGACATCCCCAACGACCGGCTGCTGCGGTGGGACGAGTCGACGGGCGCGGTCTCCGTCTTCCGCTCCCCCGCCGGGCACGTCAACGGCAACACCCTCGACCGGGAGGGCCGCCTCATCAGCTGCGAGCAGGGCAACCGGCGGGTGACGCGCACGGAACCGGACGGCAGGATCACGGTGCTCGCCGAGCGGTACGAGGGAAAGCGGCTGAACAGCCCCAACGACGCGGTTGTCCGCTCGGACGGATCGGTGTGGTTCTCGGACCCGGACTTCGGGATCACCAGCGACTACGAGGGACACCGCGCCGAGCCCGAGATCGACGGCCTCAACGTGTACCGGATCGACCCGTCGACGGGCGAGGTGCGTCTGGTGGCGGACGGTTTCGGGGCGCCGAACGGACTCGTCTTCTCGCCCGACGAGCGGCAGTTGTACGTGTCCGACACGCGCGGCGGCTGCATCCGGGTCTTCGACGTGCGCGAGGACGGCACGCTCTCCGACGGGAAGGTGTTCGCCGAGGCGAAGGACGACGTCAGCCGGTTCGACAACATCCGCTTCGACGACGGCGGCCGCTTGTGGGCCGCCGCCATCGTGGGAGGGGTGCACTGCTACGACCCCGACGGCACCCTCATCGGGCGGCTGCGGGTGCCGGAGCCCGTCTCCAACATCACGTTCGGCGGCCCGAAGAACAACCGGCTCTTCATCACCGCGACCAGCTCGCTGTACTCGCTGGTCATGGCTGTCACCGGGCTGCCGCGCGTGCGTCGTTGAGGTCGAGCGTCAGAAGCGGACGTCGGAGCAGGCGTAGAAGGCGTTGCCGGTGTCCGCGATGGTCCAGACGCCGAGGATGATGTGTTGGCCGGTCTTCTGGGGAAGGACGCCGGCGTGGGTGACCGTGGAGCCGGGCTGACGGCCGCCGAAGGGCACCGCGAGGAACGGTTGCGGGTCCAGGTCGGCCCTGGTCAGCGGCTTGGTCGGGTCCCAGCCGTCCTTGGTGATGTAGTAGCGGAAGTCGGTCGTGGCGTGGCGGGCGGTGATGCGCCAGACGAAGGTGTGGCTCTGACCCGCGGTGAGCTTCGTGGTGGGCCACTTGCCGCCGCGCGGATCGTCCAGTTCGGAGAAGCGTCCGATGCCGCCCGAGCAGATGTGGCCGTCGCCGGGCCCGCGCGCGGGGAAGCCCTTGGGGCCCTCCACGCTCGGCGGCTCCCACTGGATCTGCCCGCAGTTGCGGACGGTGCCGTTGCCGCACAGTTGCTGGCGGCTGACGGGCGAGTCGGTGTAGCCGTGGGCCTGGGCGCTGCCGCTGGTGGCCAGCATGGCCGATCCCGCGAGGCCGAGGCCCAGGAGTAACGAGGTGAGCTTCTTGCGCATGAGGTGCTCCCGTGGTCCGAGAGGATGCGGTGGGGTCACACGTCCGACGCGGTCTAGACCAAGTTCGAGGCTAGTCCGGCGAGTTGAGCATGTCCATACCAATGAAGCCCCGACGGGCGGAGCCCCGGCCGACGACCCGTGGGCTCCTTCCGCCGGGGCAACCCGCACCGCTCACTCCGTGGCTTCCGCCTCCACCGGCTTGGGGATGAGGAAGGACGTCGCGAAGGCCGCCGCGATGAGGGCGACACCGGCGATCATCCCGGCCGTGTAGCCGGCGGGTGACGTCTTGTCGGCCGGTTCCGCGGCGGTCTGCACGGCGTACAGGACGGCGAAGCTGAGCCCCGCGCCGAGGTTGAAGGCGCCCGCGTTCAGGCCGGGCAGGAAGCCCGGGTTCTCCTTCGGCGAGAGCACGATGCCGAGCCCGTTGAGAACGATGTTGCCCACGCCCGCGTAGGTGACGCCGATCAGGATCGACGCGGCGAGCAGCAGCAGGCGTGAGTCGGCGTGCAGCGTGAACAGCATCAGGGCGACCGTCACGGCCGAGCCGATGAGCCCGAGGCGCAGGACGCGTCCGTAGCCGTACGTGGCCGCGAGGCGTCCGGCGAGGGGGCCCATGGCGAGGCCCGCGAGGGCGTACGGCGTCAGGGTCCACCAGGCGGACTGCTCGGCGCTCATGCCGAATCCGGCCTGCGCATCCTGCGCGAAGGCGGGGATCATGCCGTTCATCACGGCGAACACGCCGGTCATGGTGAGGACCGTGGTGAGCAGCAGGGCCCAGGTGGAGCGCTGCCGCAGGTGGCGGGTGGCGACCAGCGGGTGGCTGCTGCGGTCCTCGACGCGCCAGAACAGGGCGAAGGCGAGGGCGGCGACGACGAGGAGGCCCACGACGAGCGGCCAGTTCGCATTGCCGAGCTTGCCCGCCTCGTTGAGGGCGATCAGGGCCGCGCCGACCGAGATGACCAGGAGGGTGACTCCGGGCCAGTCCATGCGGGTGTCCGTGCTGTCGGCGGAAGCGGCGGCCTTCGACTCGGGGGTGAGGGTGGCGACGAGGAGCGTGGCGATCGCGGCGACACCGGCCATGGCCCAGAAGACGGACTGGAAGCCGTGGTGGTCGGCGAGGTAGCCGCCGGCCAGCGAGTCGACGCCCGCGATGCCGCCGTTGACGGCGGTGATGACGCCGAGGAGCGTGCCGTACTTCTTCGGCTCGTGGACCTCGTTGCGCAGCATGATCAGGCAGAGCGGCACGGTCGGTCCCGAGACGCCCTGGATGACGCGGCCCGCGAAGAGCATCGGCACGCTCTGGGCGAGGGCCGCGACGACGCAGCCCACGACCATGAGCGCGAGCATGCCCGCGAGGACCTTGCGCCGTCCGACGAGGTCGCCGAGGCGGGGCAGGAAGAGCGAGAAGAGAGCGGCCGAGGTGAAAAACGCGGTCTGGGTGAGGCCCACCTCGGCGGAGGTCGCGCCGAGGGAGTCCTCGATGTTCTTCAGGGCGGGGCTGAGCATGCTCGCGTTGAGCTGGAAGGCGAAGCAGGCCGCGAGGAGCGCGGTGACCAGGACTCCGATGCGCACCGGGCGGGAGCCGCGGGCGCCGCCCGGAGCGGCGGCGGGTTCGGTGAGGGCGTTCATGCGCTGACGTCACCGATCCGCTCGAGGGCGTCCACGATCAGGTCCCAGAAGCGTGTGTGGTCCAGGTCGACGGCGACCTGGGTGGTGCAGTCGTCCGGGGCGGGGGCGCGGAAGTCCGTCACGGTCATGCCGAGGGTGAGGGTTCCGGTGAGCTCGATGTCGACGGGAGCCTTGCGGACGGTCATGACGCTCGGGTCGATGACGTAGGCGACGGCGCACGGGTCGTGGACGGGCGGGGCGTCGAAGCCCTGGGCCTCCAGGTACATGGCGCCGAAGAAGTCGAGGAGTTCGTTGACGAAGAGGGCGGGCCCGGTGCCGACCTTGCCGATGCGCTCGATGACCTCGGGGGTGGCCAGGGCCTGGTGGGTCAGGTCGAGGCCGACCATGGTGACGGGCCAGCTCTCGTTGAAGACGATGTGCGCGGCCTCGGGGTCGATCTTGATGTTGAACTCGGCGACGGGGCTCCAGTTGCCCGTGTGGTAGCCGCCGCCCATGAGGACGACTTCGCGGACGCGCTCGACGATGCGGGGTTCCTTGCGGGCGGCCAGGGCGATGTTGGTGAGGCCGGCGGTGGGGACGATGGTGATCTCGCCGGGCTCGTGGGCCATGACCGTGTCGATGATGAGGTCGACGGCGTGGCGCTCGTCCAGGGCCAGGGTGGGCTCGGGCATGACCGGCCCGTCGATGCCGCTCTCGCCGTGGATGTCGGGGGCGTTCTCGACGTCGCGGACGAGGGGGCGGGGGCAGCCCGCGGCGAAGGGGACGCCGGTGATGTTCGCGATGCGGGCCACCGACAGGGCGTTGCGGGTGACCTTCTCCAGGGTCTGGTTGCCCACCACGGTGGTGACGGCTACCAGGTCGACATCCGGGTTTCCGTGCGCCAGGAGCATGGCGATCGCGTCGTCATGTCCGGGGTCGCAGTCCAGGATGATCTTTCGGGGCATCGCGGAACCTCTTTGTTCGGCTGAGCGGGCGCTGCGCGTGTGGTGCGTGTGCGGCGACGCTAGGGAAAACGTTCTCCCAAGACTGTGTGCACCGGCGCGAATTATGTCAATGGTCAACGACACACCCTGGCAAACTCGCCCGGAACGGACATGGGTCCGGAGCGCGTCGGCGCTCACAGAATTGGTCCAACAGGGAGAATACGCCCGGAAAATCAGCCCTGGTGACGCCGTTGGCCCGCTGATAACGTTTGCCGAAACGCATCGAAGGGTGGGCGCGGCGTGGCCGACGTAACGCTGAGAGACGTGGCCCGGGTCTCCGGCTGCTCCGTCGCCACGGTCTCCCGGGTCCTCGCGGGCACGCGCCCCGTCGGCGCGGAGACCGCGCGCCGGGTCCGGGAGGCCGCCGAGACGCTCGGCTACCGGCCGAACCACGCGGCACGCGCCCTGCGCAGCCGCTCCACCGGCACGGTCGGGCTCGTCCTGCCGCAGATCACGAACCCGTTCTACCCGGCGCTGGTGCGGGAGTTGACGCACGCCCTGCACGCCGGTGGCCGTGCCGTACTCCTCGCCGACTGCGACGACGACCCGGTGGCGGAGGCGGAGTACATCGCGGATCTGCTCGGGCGGCAGGTCGACGCGCTCCTGGTGATCCCGGCGCACGAGGAGCGCAGCAGGGACGCGGTGACCGCGGCGGCGGCCCGGGTGCCGCTCGTCCTGATGGACCGGGGCTGCGGGCCCGCCGTCGCCGACTCCGTGGCGGTGGACAACACGGCGGGCATGGCGCTCGTCCTCGACCATCTGGCCGCCGCGGGCCGCCGCCGCGTCTGCTTCCTCGGCGCGACCGGCACGGCCTCGGCCGCCGCGGAGCGCCGGGCCGCCTACGCGGCGGGTGCGGCGGCGCTCGATCCCGGGGCGCCGGACCAGGTGGCTCTCGGCGACTTCTCCGTGGAGTGGGGCAGGGCCGCGGTCGACGAGGTGTGGGCCGCCCGGCCCGACGCCCTGGTCTGCGCGAACGACCTGATCGCCATCGGCGCGCTGCAGCGCCTGCAGCAGCTGGGCGTCGACGTGCCCGGCGAGGTCGCCGTCACGGGTTTCGACGACATCCCGATGGCCGCGCTCTCGGCGCCGGGCATCACAACGGTCCGCCAGCCGGTGACCGAGCTGGCGGCGGAGGCGGCACGCCTCCTCGGCCGCCGTCTCGCGGGGGGCGAGGAGGGCAGCCCTCGCCAGGCGATACGGCTCACGCCCGAGCTGGTGGTGCGGGAGTCGAGCGTGGCGCGGCCGGCGGGCACGGCGGGCGGCACGGTTCCGGCGCCCGGGGGCGCCGCTTCTCTCCTCGCCGATTAGGTCCCGTACGCGTGCGAACTGCTCCCGCCGACCCACGGGGCTGCCCGGACCCGAGGGCTTCCACCGGGAAGACCTCGGCCTCCCCCCGCCAGCCCCACGCCCCTCAGTTCAGGGATCCCGGCACCGTCCACGCGTGCACCGGGACGTCCTCCGAGGCCAGTTCCAGGGAGCGGCGGAAGATGTCGCGGTCGTGGGCGCCCGCTCGGCGGGCGCATCGGTGCCAGTGCGCGGGGGAACGGCCGGAGGCGACACGGGCCTCGATGACGCCCAGCCACCGCTGGATCTCCGCGTCCGCCACGTCGGCCCCGGCCAGACCGCGGGCCGCGCGCGTCAGAAGGGAGCGGACCAGTTCGTGCGCGTTCCGCCGCACCGGTGCTCCGTCGGCCCGCGGCCACCACAGGGTGGCGTTCAGTCCCTGGCGGGCGGCGGCGTAGAAGTTGGCACGTGCGTGCGTGAAGGGCAGGTCGGGGACCACCGGCTCGTGGTCGGCCGCGTGGTCGAGGACGAGTCCGGTCAGCAGGGCGGTGTTGGCGGCCATGTCGGCGGGGGTGGGACCGGAGGGCAGCGCGCGCATCTCGATGCGTAGATGCCCGTCGCCGGCGGGGTCGTACACGGGACGGTTCCACCACCAGACGGTGCCCATGTGCAGCCGCAGCTCCTCCAGCTCCGCGGGCCCGCCGTCGTGCGTGGCTTCCGTCGGCGGTGTGTCGGCGCAGATCGGCGCGAGCGGGCGGTGCCTGCACGCCGCCTCCATGAGCTCGCCGACGCCCTCGCGCACCCATCCCTCGCCGAAGCCCGTCCGTTCGTACGAGTCGGACGAGGACGAGCGCCGCGTACCGAACGTCTGTTCGTACCACGGTATGCGGGTCTCGTCCCACAGCAGGCGGCCGAAGAGGACGGGCGAGTTCGCGCAGACCGCGAGCACCGGGGCGATGACGAGTTGCGCGGCGTTGTAGAAACGGGCGAAATCCGCCACCGGGGCCGTCAGGTGGACCTGCCAGGAGCTGACCGCGCCCTGCGCGCACACGGTGTCGGAGCGCATGCGGCAGCTCTGCTCCCCGTGGACGCTCAGGTCGCGCGGGGCGCGGCCGAGGGCCTCGTCGAGGATGCCGTAGCGGCGCTTCGGGGAAACGTTGTGGCGGGTGAGGTCACCGGGGCGCAGGGTGGGCAGGATGCCGGAGCAGTACGGGACCGCGCCCAGCGGCAGGGCGGCCTTCGCGACCGCCTGGAGCAGGTCGCGTGCCTCCTGGTGCAGGGCGGTGAAGGGCGCGCCGCGCAGGGGGACGGGACTGAGGTTCGCCTCCAGGTTGTACCGGTTGACCTCAAGGACGATTCGCGGGTCGGCCGCGGCGAGGCGGACCTCCTCGTTGCGTGCGACGGGAAGGCCGTCGTCCGGGTCGGCGAGGAACATCTCCAGTTCGGCGCCGAGCATGGGTTGCGGAAGGCCGAAGGAGGAGCGGGCCACCGTCTCGTCGAGGACGGCGAGGGACTGTTCCAGCCTTGCGCGGAAGAGCTGGTGGTCCTGATCCGTGAACACGGTCTGCCGCAGTTCGCGACCCATGGCCTGCTCCTAGTCCGACGCACCGACACGACAGCTCCCGTCCCGCGACGGGAGACAACCCACCGTTTGGAGTCGTTTCACAGCAGTATGTGGCGATTACCCGTCCTCGGCGCCCCGAGAACGGTGAGGCGGGGCCCGGCGCCGCAGAAGACAGGCGCCGGGGGCCCGGATGTGGGGCGGCGCGAGCGCGCGACTCCACGTCCGGGCCCGGAGGCTCAGCGGCCGACCCTCCATGTGAGTGAGTCCGTCAGCAGGGATCGCAGCTCCGGGGCGCGGACCGCGTCCGTCGGGTCCGTGGCGCGGACCGTCAGCTCGTGCGTGCGGCCGTCGGCCGGGACGCCGAGGGAGCGGGGCGAGACCACCAGGTCGCCGCGGGCACGGCGGACCTCGCGGCCGTCGACGCTCCAGCGCAGCCGGATGCCGTGCGCGGCGCGCACGCGGACCTTGCCGTCACGGCGTACCGCCTGGTCCGTGGGCGTCACCGCGGTGACGACCGACGCGTGCCGGTGGAAGCCCGCGATCATGGCTTCGCGGCCGGGCAGGTTGAACTCGCGGCCGAGGGTCCGCATGATCGAGTCCTTGGTGGGGCGGTGGAGACCGCGCGGGTGGTAGCCGCCGCCCTCGTACGCGCCCACCGTGCCGCCGTCCGGCGAGGTCCGGCCGATCCACCGGTACCACTTCTTCTTCTGGGCGGTGAGCTGCGCGGCCGTCAGCTTGCTGATGTTGCTCTCCCAGGGCTCGGCACCGGTGTACGTGCCGTACTCCTCGTACCAGTACTCGTCCGCCAGCTTGCCGAGGGAGTGGCCGGTCTCGTGGACGACGACCTGGTCGGACTGGGCGTTGTCCGAGGAGGCGGTGGCGATGCCGTCGTAGCCGTACGGCGAGGTGATGTCGTTGTAGCCCGCGCCGCCGTACTTGGTGGAGTTGGCGAGGACGATGACGAGGTCGGGGTCCGTGGCCTTCTTCGCGTACGACTCGACTTTGTTCGTGTCCACGCACAGCAGGCGCTCGATGCCGTCGCAGAAGAAGGCCGAGCCGAGCGCGGTGTCCTTCACGGTGCCGTTCGTCGGGTCGTTGGAGACGCCGGACTGCCGGGAGACCGCGTCGACCGCCCAGACGTTGAACAGGCTCTTGTACGACGCGTAGGGCTCGACGGCCGAGACCTTCGCCCACTTCGCGCGCACGTCGGCGTGGAAGTCCTCCTGCTGGGAGGCGGTGTAGCCGTCGCCGATGAAGACGACGTCGAGCTTGGTGGCGGTCGGTCCCGCCTGCACGATCGGGACGACGTCGCCGTCGCCCTTGATCTTCTTGCGCTCGGCCGACGAGAGCGCCGGGGAGGCGGGGACGTCGGTGTGGCGCGGGTGTGCGTCGGGGCCCGTGAAGTACTCGACGCGCTGGGGCTGTGCGGTGGCGGTCGGCTCCGGGGCCGGGTCGGCGGCTGCCGCCGTGCCCACGGGCCCGGTGGCCGCGGCGACCGCGGCGAGGGCGATGCCCGTGGCGAGCGCCATCCGCAGGGGCGCGCGTCTGGTGCGCATGGATATTCGATGCGTGGGGGGCATGGGCGTCCTTCCGAAGTCCGCGATATAAATGGCGGGTTAAACAGAGTTAAGGCGCGGCTCAACGTAGAGGCTCGCGGGAGTCGAGGCAATGGGTGCGCTTCAATTTGCTGCTGGGGCGGGTGAGTTCACGCCGCCGGGCCGAGCGCCGCACCCAGCGCCTGAATGAGCGGTTCCGCCCGGTGGCGCGTACGAAGAGTCAGGACTCCCGAGAGAGGACGCAGTGACGCAGAAGAGTTCCGAGGACCTGCCACCCGACGACCCGGCCGAGATCGGGCGGCGCGTCCTGCGCCTGCGCGGCGAACGAGGCCTCACCCAGCGGCAGTTGGCCGAGCCCGCCTACACCGCCGCGTACGTCTCCACACTGGAGTCCGGCAGGGTGCGACCCTCGGAGGCCGCGCTGCGCCACCTCGCCGAACGCCTCGGCGTCAGCTACGAAGAGCTGGCCACCGGCCGGCCCCCGCACCTCGCCGCCGAGTTGCGCCTGCGCCTCACCGACGCCCGCCGCGCCCTGGCCACCGGCGCACCCGAAGACGCGGCCGACCTCTTCCGCACCGTCCACGAGGAAGCCGTCACGCACACCCTCGACGAGGAACAGGCCGACGCGCTCCTCGGACTCGGCGACTGCCTCCTTGAGTCCGGTGACCTCACGGGCGCCCGCGAGCAGTTCGCCGCCGCCGAACGACTGCTCGCCGACCGGCCGCTGCCCCGCCACGTACCCGCCGTACGGGGACGCGCCACCGCCCACCTGCTCAGCGGTGAACTGCGGTACGCCTGCTACCTCCTGGAAAGCACGCTCGACGAACTCGACACGGCCGGGCTCCACGACCCCGAGGCCCTGCTGCTCCTCTACACGGCTTCCATCGCGCCCTACATGGACATGGGCGCGCACGCGCGGGCCGCCCACGCCGCCGAGCTGGCACTCGCGCTCGCCCCGCGCGTCGACGACCCCGCGCTCGTGGCGGGGATGCACCGCGGGGTGGCCCGCACGCTCATCGCGGAGGGGCGCATCGCCGAGGCCGACGCGTCGCTCGCCAAGGCCCAGGAGCTGTACCGCCAGCTGCAGATCCGCACCGAACTCGCCCACTGCCACTGGATGCGCGGCTACGTCCACGCCCAGGACGGCGACCTGGAACACGCCGAGAACGAGCTGCGCACGGCCCGCGACATCCTCGCCTCCAAGCGCGCCGCGCTCTTCACCGAGCAGGTCGAGGTCGAACTCGCGGACGTGCTGCGGCGGCGCGGCAGGACCGACGAGGCCGAGGCGCTGCTGCGGCCCCTGCTCAGCGCGGGCGACGGGGACGACGGGGGCGCCGGGCCCCTGGGAACCGGACGCGGCGCGGTCCACGCGGGCGGCGCGCACCGGCTGCTCGGCCTCATCGCCGAGGAGCGGGGCGACGCCGAGCGTGCCGAGGAGCACTACTGCGCCGCGCTGTCACTGCTCGAACGCTCCAGCGCGGTGGGCGACCTGGCCGACCTCTGCCGCCTCCTCGGTGATCTGCTGCGGCGCACGGGGCGCGTGGAGGCGGCGATGGACGCGTACCGCACGGGCCTCGGCCACCGGGCCGCGCCCGGCACGACCACGCTGGGCCCCGCACCCGCCACTCCCCCGATGTGACCTCTGCATCGAAAGATGTACGGCGATCTCCTCCACCGTCAGGACTCCCGTGATCGTTCTGGCGCCCACGATGGTGAGTACCCCTCGCCGCACGCGGTGACGAGCGGCGGCGACCGGCATCGAGGAGTGACAGTGGTTCTGGGACGGGCACTCGGCGGCGGCGTCATCATGGGCGTGGCACTCGGCGCGGGCACGGCGGTGGGGCCAGTGCTCGCGGACGGTCTCGGCCTCACCGGTTTCGCGGCGCGGCTGCTTCCCGCCGTGCTGGTCAGCGCGGTCGCGATGCCGCTCGTCGTGCTCACGCTGCGCCGCCGCGGCGGCTCCTTGCGGGACATCGGCTTCGGCGGCCCACGCGGGAGTCTGCGGGCCCTGTGCGTCGGCGCCGGGGTCACGGTCGGCGCCGCGGCGCTCGTGCTGGGCGCGGCGACGGCG
The DNA here is from genome assembly GCF_008642355.1 of Streptomyces venezuelae. Taxonomy (NCBI): domain Bacteria; kingdom Bacillati; phylum Actinomycetota; class Actinomycetes; order Kitasatosporales; family Streptomycetaceae; genus Streptomyces; species Streptomyces venezuelae. The sequence continues at coordinate 7,934,513 of NZ_CP029193.1, read as the reverse complement.
GCCGGGCTGCTGGGCCGGCCCCACCTGGACGTGCCCGAACTGGCCGGGTTCCTGGTGACGAACGGCGTGGTCGCCCTGCTCCTGGAGGCGCTGCCCGAGGAGACGACGCTGCGCGGACAGACGTGGACCGCGCTGCGCGGCCGGTTCGGCGGCGTCGTCTCCGCGCTCGGCACGACGGCCGTGTTCCTCGTGGTGCCCGGTCTTTCGACCGTGGTGGAGGCCGGGATCGCGCCCCTGGTCGGCGGCGACGCGGGGCCCGTCGGCCTCGCACCGGGCGGACAGGACCCGGTCGACTACCTGATCCTGCTGACCTTCTTCGGCCTGATGCTCGTGACGGCCCGCACCGCGGTGCGGCGCGCCCCGCTGTGGGCCGGCATCGGGGCGCATCTGGCCTTCCTGACCGTCAACCGGGTCGTGTTCGAGGGGGACGAGCGCGACGCGGGCTGGTCCGTGCACGTGTCGTCCCCGGACGTGGAACTCCTCGTGCCGGTGTATCTGCTGGTCGCCATGGCCGGGTTCGCGGTGTGGCGGCGGGTGGAAAGGCGGCGCGGGGGCGTCGGTGCATCCGGACCGGGGGCGGGAGCGCCGTCCACGGCGTCCGCCGACGCGTCGCTCAGTCGTCGAGCAGCCGCCACGCGGTGAGCGCGAGCCTCGCCCGGACCAGCCCGGTGGGCTCGGTCAGGTCGACGGCCATGCTCTTCCCCCAATTGCTCGATTCGCCGGGCGACGCTGCTGTGATGCAGGTGGAGGAGGTCGGCGGCGCGTCGCAGGGAGCCGGTGGTGCAGTAGGCGTCCAGCGTCTCCAGGTCTTCCGGGCTGTCGGCGAGGGCCGCGACGGCGGCGACGTCGGGGTTGTCCCGTACGGCGTCCCGCGGAACCTGCGCGAGCAGGGCTAGCGCCCCCAGTTCGTCATAGGGCACGGCCGGCCGGAGGTGGCGAAGCGCAGGGCCGTGCGCGCCTCCCGCCACGACCGGTCGGGGCTGCCCGCGGCGCCGATGCCCGCGCGTACACCCGCCGGGAACGCGCTCCGGTCGACGGTGGGGGCCAGGGGGACCCCCACCCCGGCGAGCGGCGCAGCCTTCACCGGGCGGGCCGGGCAGATCAGGCGGCCGATCCGGTCGAGCGGAAGCCGCGCGTACGGCGACCACGCGCACCGGCAGGTCGGCGGCGAAGCCCAGGAGCCGCAGGGCGCGCGCTCGTGCGGCCTCCTCGCTGTCGGCACTGATGGCGAGTTCGACCAGGGCGGGGTCGGCCATGGTGGTGCGCGCCGGGCCGTACCGCTCGACGACCGCCGCCGGGCGGCGATGGCGAGCCGGTCCAGGAGCACCGATCGCGCGGCTCGGGGAGGTGGTGCGGCGCGCGCTGGCTGACTGAGGGGGCGGCGCGATCCGGGCGGGGCGGCGCGGATACGCCTCATGGACGCCGCCGGGGGGCGTGCTGCACGATGGGCGGGCAGACCGATGCCTGGAAGGGAGCGGCCTCTTGGCCTCCTCACCGCCCGCGTCCGCGTCATCGTCCGCCCGCCGTGCCGTCCCGTCCGCCGCCGACGTCGTGATCATCGGGGGCGGGGTGATGGGTACGAGCATCGCGTTCCATCTCGCCGAGGAGGGTGTACGGGACATCCTGGTCGTCGAGCGCGGCGAACTCGGCGGCGGGAGTTCGGGGAAGCCGATCGGCGGGGTGCGGGCGCAGTTCTCCGATCCGCTCAACATCGAGCTCGGCCTGCGCAGTCTGCGCGCCTTCCGTGACTTTCCGCACCGGCCCGGCGCGGACATCGGCCTCGACATGGTCGGCTACCTCTTCCTGCTCACCGATCCGGCCCAGGTCACCGGTTTCGAGGCCGGGGTGCGGACCCAGAACGCCCTCGGCGTGCCCAGCCGCCTGATCGGCCCGTCGGAGGCGCGGGCGCTCTGCCCCTACCTGACCACCGACGGCCTGGTGGGGGCCGCGTACTCCCCCGACGACGGACACGCTCGCCCCGCGCCGGTCGTGCGGGGGTACGCGCGTGCCGCGGCGCGGGCCGGCACCGTGTTCGCCACCGGTACCGCGGTCACCGGCATGGACGTGACCGGCGACCGCGTCACGGTCGTCCACACCGACCGCGGGCCGGTCTCCTGCTCGACGGTCGTCTGCGCCGCCGGGGCGTGGTCGCAGCGCATCGGAGCCATGGCGGGCGTGGAGCTGCCGGTCCGGCCGCTCCGCCGCCAACTCGCCTTCACGGCGCCGCTCGTCCCCGCCGCGCCGCGCATCCCGTTCACGATCGACTTCGCGTCGTCGGCGTACTTCCACAACAGCGACGACGGGCTGCTCCTCGGCCTCGCCGACCCCGGCCAGACCGAGGGTTTCGACACCACGTGGACGCCCGGGTGGCTGAAGCTGTTCCGTTCCGTGGCACGGCAACGGGCGCCCGCACTGGCGCAGATGGAGACGGCCGGCGGCTGGGCGGGCCTGTACGAGGTCACGCCCGACCACAACGCGCTGATCGGCCGCTCCGACGCACCCGTCAACTTCCTCTACGCCACGGGCTTCTCCGGTCACGGGTTCCTCCAGGCCCCTGCGGTGGGCGAGATCGTCCGCGACCTGTACCTGGGGCGGCGGCCGTGTGTCGACGTCGAGCCGCTCGGCGCGCACCGGTTCCGCACGGGGTCCCGGAGCCGCCGCCCGGAAGCCCACGTGGTGTGAACCGAAAGGACGACACGTCGATGGTCGAGCAGTGGCGGCTGCGCGCCGGGTTCGCCGAGCGGCTCTCGCGGATGTACGGGCGTGAGGTCCCCGCGTACACGACGCTGGTGGACGTGTCCCGCGAGGTCAACGAGAACGTGCTGCGCCGGCGCGGCACCGACGCCGAGCGCCTCGGCTCCATCGGGCGCGTGACCGCCGAACGGCACGGCGCCATCCGCGTCGGCACCCCGCGCGAACTGCAGCAGGTCGCCCGGGTGTTCGGCGCCCTGGGCATGCACCCGGTCGGTTTCTACGACCTGCGCGAACCCCCGGCGAGTGCCCTGCCCATCGTGTCGACGGCGTTCCGCCCGGTGGACGAGGACGAGCTGGCCCGCAACCCCTTCCGGGTCTTCACGTCCATGCTCACCGTGGCCGACGCCCGCTTCTTCGACGACGGTCTGCGTTCCCGCCTCGACGCCTTCCTCGCGGACCGCGAACTGTTCCCGCCGGAGCTGCTCGCGCTGGCCGACCGGGCGGAGGCGGAGCGGGAACTGTCCGAGGCGGACGCCGAGCGGTTCCTCGAACTCGCCGTATGTGCCTTCGAGTTGTCGGCGGACCCCATCGACGCGGAGTGGTACGCGTCGCTGGAGCGCGTCTCCGCCGTCGCCGCGGACATCGGAGGCGTGCGCAGCACCCACATCAACCATCTCACCCCGCGCGTCCTCGACATCGACGAGCTCTACCGGCGCATGACCGGACGCGGCATCGAGATGATCGACACCATCCAGGGGCCGCCGCTCTGGCCGGGGCCGGACGTGCTGCTCCGCCAGACCTCGTTCCGCGCGCTGGCCGAGCCGCGCGCGATGCGGGGGGCGGACGGCAGCGTGCGGCGCGGCGCGCTGCGGGTGCGGTTCGGCGAGGTCGAGGCGCGGGGCATCGCCCTGACCCGCGAGGGCCGCGTCCTCTACGACCGGCTGCTCGGCCTCGTCGACGAACGGGCCGCGTCCCGCCCGGCCGCCGAGCGGGGCGCGGTGGCCCGCGCCGTGTGGGCCGAGCACCTGCCCGCCACCGAACACGAACTGGCGGCGCGGGACCTCGGGTTCTTCACGTACCACGCCGTCCCCGACCGGCCCGCGGACGGCGGCGGCCCGCCCACCGACCTCGCCGGGCTCCTCGACGGCGGCTGGCTGCGGGCCGAGCCGATCGTGTACGAGGACTTCCTGCCCCGGTCGGCCGCCGGCATCTTCCGGTCCAACCTCGACGACACCGGCCCCGGGGACCGTACGGGGGAAGGTGACGGGGAAGACGGTGCGTACGACGCCGACCGGCTCTCCGCAGCGATGGGCCGCGATGTCCTCGACCCCTTCGCGCTGTACGAGCGGCAGCGGGACCGCTCCCTCGCCCTCCTCCCCCACGCACTGCGTCCCACCCGCGCACCACGTCACCAGGGAGCGTCATGACCGGCATCGCCCTGCCCGCCACCGACGAGCTGCGCGCCCGCGCCCGCTCCGCACTCGACCGCGTCGGCGTCGCCGTCCCGGAAGGCAACGGTCTGCGGGCCCGCACCCCCATCACCGGCGAGGACCTCTTCGGACTTGCCGCGACCGGCACCGCCGGGACCGAAGAGGCGCTCGTGGCGGCCCGTGCCGCCTTCCTCGACTGGCGCACCACCCCCGCCCCGCGCCGCGGCGACCTGGTCCGGCGCCTCGGTGACCTGCTGCGCGACCACAAGGACGACCTGGCGGACCTGATCACCATCGAGGCGGGCAAGATCCGCTCCGAGGCGCTCGGCGAGGTGCAGGAGATGATCGACATCTGCGACTTCGCGGTCGGTCTGTCCCGGCAGCTCTACGGACGCACCATCGCCTCCGAGCGTCCGGGGCACCGCCTGGCGGAGACCTGGCATCCGCTCGGTGTCGTCGGCGTCATCTCCGCGTTCAACTTCCCGGCCGCGGTGTGGTCGTGGAACACGGCCGTCGCCCTGGCCTGCGGCGACACCGTCGTCTGGAAGCCGTCCGAACTCACCCCGCTGATCTCCCTGGCCTGCGACCGGCTCCTTGCCCGGGCGGCCGATGACGTGGGTGTGCCCCGCGACGTGCACCGGCTCCTGCTCGGCGACCGCGCGGTGGGCGAGCAGCTCGTGGACGATCCGCGGGTCGCGCTGGTCAGCGCCACCGGGTCCACCCGAATGGGACGTGAGGTCGGCCCGCGCGTCGCCGCCCGCTTCGGCCGCTCCCTGCTCGAACTCGGCGGCAACAACGCGGCGGTCGTCGCCCCCTCCGCCGACCTGGACCTCGCCGTGCAGGGCATCGTGTTCGCGGCGGTCGGCACCGCCGGGCAGCGCTGCACGACGCTGCGGCGCCTCATCGCGCACCACGACATCGCGGAGACACTCGTCGGGCGCCTCACCGCCGCGTACGGGAAACTCCCCATCGGCGACCCCTTCGACCGGACGACACTGGTCGGCCCGCTGATCTCCGCACGGGCACTCGCGGAGATGCGGGGCGCGCTGGACCGGGTGCGCGGCGAGGGCGGCGAGGTGCTCGCGGGCGGCGCCCGTCGTCCGACGCCGTCCGCGCCGGACGCGGTGTACGTGGATCCCGCGGTGGTGCGCGTCGAGCGGCAGACGGACGTGGTCCGCGGGGAGACGTTCGCGCCGATCCTGTACGTCATGACGTACGACACCTTCGACGAGGCGATCGCCCTCCACAACGACGTGCCCCAGGGGCTCTCGTCGAGCATCTTCACCCGCGACCAGCAGGAGGCGGAGCGTTTCCTGTCCGCCGAGGGCTCCGACTGCGGCATCGCCAACGTGAACATCGGGACGTCCGGGGCGGAGATCGGCGGCGCGTTCGGCGGCGAGAAGGAGACGGGCGGCGGCCGTGAGTCGGGTTCCGACGCGTGGCGTGCGTACATGCGGTCGGCCACGAACACGATCAATTACTCGAGCCGTCTCTCCCTCGCCCAGAACGTCAGCTTCCTCTGACCCGTACCCGATGCCGGTGTGGCCGCCGGTGACCAGGGAGACGCTGGCGACAGCGCGAGAAGCGGCGCACCGGACGACCGACGGCCCTCCGGCACGGTGAACGTTTCCCGTGCCCGCCGCGTCACAGGAGCAGCCGCGTCCGGGCTCCACTCAGGAGGTCACATGCTCGCCCGTCCCCTTCGCCTACCCCTCGCGGTCGCCGTGTCCGGCGCGGTCCTGGTGACCGGTTCCGGGTGCGGCGGGGAAGCTCCTCGCGACAGCTCGGACGATGCCGCCCTCGCGGACCGTGCCCGGCAGGTCGCCAGGGCCTGGGACGGTTCCCCCGCGGCCACCGCCTGGCGCGCGGGCTATCACCCCACCGGGGAGACGGTGCGGCCGCCACGAGGCGGGCTGCGCGGCCGGGCCGACGAGCGGGCCTTCGAGGACGGGCGTTTCGTCCTGCGGGGCAAGTTGCCCGGTCCCGGACCCAGGGACGGCTGGGTGAGATGGCCCGGCGAGCGGGCTCTCGCGCGCCCGCTCGTGGGGGCGGACGAGTCGTACAGGTCCCTCGCCGTCTCCCGCGCCGCAGCCGCAGAAGAGCCGCACCTCACGGTGACCCGTGTGGAGCGGGGCGAGATGCGCGTGGCCACCAGCCGCGGGCCCGCGACGGTCCCGGCCTGGCTGTACACCCTGGACGGTTACGCCTCGCCCCTGAAGCAGGCCGCGGTCCACCCGTCGAAGCCCCCTCGGCCACCGATCGGCCGGGCCCGCGACCTGCCCGGCCTCCCGCTCGAACAACTCGTCGGCACCACCGCTGACGGGCGGGCCGTGACCGTGATCGCCCTTCACAGCGCCTGCGACGACGGAGCAGTGGTGAAGGCGCTGGAAACAGACGGCAGTGTCGTGCTGACGCCCTCCGTCGAGAAGCGGGATCGGGACGACGACGCCCTCTGCACCAGTCAGGCGGAGATGCAGCGGGTGACGGTGGAGCTGGACCGGCCGGTCGGCGAACGCGTCCTGCTGGACACACTCACCGGCCGGCCGGTTCCCTACAAGGACATGCGTGGCAGCAAGGGCGTGCGCGGCACCACGCCGTGACCCTCGCCCGTCACGGCGCCATCTCGTACGTCCCCGCCAGCGCCTCGACACGCTCCCAGACACGCGCCGAACGGGCGTCGACGACGACCGGGCGCCGGACCGCGCCGAGCGCCCACGTCTGCTGGGCCTCGGTGGCGGAGTCCTTGCCGTGCAGTTCGACGGCGTGCGCGGAGAAGTCGCGTACGAGGACGGCGAAGAGCTCGTCGAGCACGTCCTCGTCCAGGCCGGTCAGGCGCGCCTGCTCCAGGATCAGCTGGCCGTGCACGACCAGCGCGAAGAGCTGGCCGACGGCGAGGAGCAGGTCGAGGTCGCGGCTCTGCTTCTCGTCGGGGGCGGCGGTGGTGACGAACTCGCAGAGGGCGTCGGCCTGTTCGCGGAAGCGGGCGACGTTGGGCACCTCGGCGTATGCGTCGAAGGCGGTGCGCCAGTCGTGGAAGCGGATGGCGCCGAGGCCGCGGGCCGGGCCCTGTCGGAAGAGGAAGGCGTCGTCGGCCGCGTCGAGACGGGTCGGTACGGGTGCGTACTCGGCCGGGTTCAGGAGGTGGTTGCCCATGAACTTCAGGATCAGCGCGAGGTTGACGTGGACGGTCCCCTCCAGCTTCGGCAGACCGCGGATCTCGACGGCCGCCTGCGCGAAGTAGTTGTCCTTCTCGAAGCCCTTGGCCGCGATGACGTCCCACATGAGGTCGATGACCTTCTCGCCCTCGGTGGTCACCTTCATCTTCGTCATGGGGTTGAAGAGGAGGTAGCGGCGGTCGTCGGGGCCGGCCGAGCGGAAGTAGTCGACGGCGCGGTCGCTGAAGAGCTTCATCCCGACGAGGCGGACGTAGGCGTCGGTGAGCTCGCGACGCACGTGCGGGAAGGCGGTGACGGGGCGCCCGTAGAGGATGCGGTTGTGGGCGTGGGTGACCGCCTCGTACATCGCGTGCTCGCAGATGCCGATCGAGGCGGTGCACAGGTTGAACTTGCCGACGTTGACGGTGTTGAGGGCGGCGTCGAAGGCGGCGCGGCCGGTGTGCAGCACGTCGTCGGGGCCGACCGGGTAGTTCTCCAGGCGGAACTCGCTCACGTACTTCGACGAGTCGACGACGTTCTTGACCAGGTGGTAGGCGTCGTGGCGGCTGTCGGCGGCGAAGAAGACGTAGCCGTCGGGGCCCTCGATGTCAGTGCGGCGGCCGAAGACGGAGACGAGTCCTGCGGCGTTGCCGTTGCCGATGTAGTACTTGGAGCCGGTGGCCCGGAAGCCGCCGTCGCCGTCCGGCTCGAGGAGCATGTCGGTGGAGTAGATGTCGGCGCCGTGACTCTTCTCGGACAGGCCGAAGGCGAACACCTCGCCTTGCGCGAGGAGTTCGGCCGCGCGCGTGCGGGCGGCCGGGTTCTCGCTCTGCCAGACCGGGCCGAGGCCGAGGATGGTGACCTGCCAGGCGTACCAGTAGTCGAGGCCGTAGAAGCCGAAGATCTCGTTGAGCGCGGCGATGCGGGCGGTGTCCCAGCGCTTGTCGTCCTGCCCCTCGCCCGCGGCGGACGCCGGGGTGAGGAAGGTCGCGAACAGCCCTTCCTTCGCGGAGAACTCCAGGAAGTCGGCGAGCCAGGCGCGGGTGCGGTAGTCCTCGATCAGCTTGCGCTTGCCGCGGGCCTCGAACCAGTCGACGGTCGCGCGCAGCAGCCTGCGGGTCTCGGGGTCGAAGTGGGTCGGGTCGTAGGTGTTCGGGTTGAACAGCAGCGGGTCGGCCATGGCGGTTCGCCTTTCCAGGAGGTAGGGGGGTGCGCTAGCGCTCGGGGTCGAGTCGGTGGAGGGTGGCGAGCACGTCGTCGAGCCAGGCGAGGGTCATCCGCTCGTACGCGATGCCGCCGCGCAGCACGACGTGCTGGAGTTCCTGTCCGGCGTCGAGTTGCGCGCGGGCCTCGGCCCCGGGCGTGTCGCGGGCCGCGGCGTCCGTGCCCGTGCCCGATCCCGTGCCCGATCTCGTGAAGTCGCGCCGCTCCCCCGCGAGGTAGTGCGCGAGGCGGTCGGCGTGGGCCTGGCGGTGCCGCTCCACCTCGTGGATCAGCGCGGCCGGGTCGTCGAAGGCGGCGCCGCGGATCTTCACGGCGAGCTCGTGCCGGACGCTCTCGGGTTCGATCGGCTCGTGCAGCCACTGGGAAAGCACGGCCCGGCCGGCCGGCGCGACGGAGTACTCCTTCTTGTCCGGCCGGTCCTGCTGGACCACCTCGCGGACGTCGATCCAGCCGTCGCCCTCCATGCGTTTGAGGACGCGGTAGATCTGCTGGTGGGTGGCCGCCCAGAAGTAGCCGATGGACCGGTCGAACCGCCGGGCGAGTTCGTATCCGGAGCCCGGCTTCTCCAGCAGGGAGACGAGAATCGCGTGCTCGAGCGCCATGCCCGAATCCTTCTATGCAACTCGTTGCATAGACAAGCGGCACAGGTCAGGTGAGACGCGGCTCACCTGCACGATCACCCGCCCCACCCCTACACGGACTGGCTCCACGCCTCGCGATGAGCCGGGGTCCGCGCAGGCTCAGCCCGTGGCCAGGCGTTGCACCGCCGCCAGTGCGCGGTCCGCGTGGGCGCTCATCCGGAACTCGCTGCGGACCACCTCCACCACCGTGCGGTCCTTGCCGATGACGAACGTGGCCCGCTTCGTGGGCGCGAGCGAGAAGCCGCGGGTCACGCCGAACCGGCCGCGCACCACGCCCTCGGGGTCCGCGAGCAGCGGGAAGCCCAGGGTGTGACGCTCCGTGAACTCCCGTTGCCGGTCGACCTCGTCGCCGCTGATGCCCACGGGCCGCGCGCCGGCGGCGTCGAACTCGGCGGCGAGGTCACGGAAGTGGCAGGCCTCCGCCGTGCACCCGGGGGTGAGGGCCGCCGGGTAGAAGAACAGCACCACCGGGCCGTCCCGGAGGAGTTCGGAGAGGCTGAGCGGCGTGCCGGTCTCGTCCGGCAGCGTGAAGTCCTCGACGGTGTCGCCCACCGCCACGCGCGCCGTCACGCCCGGGTCCTGTGCGACGTGCGGGTGATCGGCGCCACGGTGCCTCCTCGAGTGCGGGAGCGAAACCCTACTCGACCGGCGGCGCACGCCGTTCGGCAGCCCGCCCCACGCCGTTGACCTCCCGAAACGGTGTCGTGCGATGCTGGGGATCACCGACAGGCACCGAGCGAGCGACGGGGAGTACGGGCGACACGATGGCAGTGGTACGACGGACGGCGAAGGGCATCTGGGACCGCTACTCGGCATCCGACCCCGGGCTCCTGCGGCTCATGGCGGGACTGCGCACGGTCGGGGCGATCCTCCTCGCGCTCGCCGTGCTCGCGCCGCTCGGCACGTCGGTGACGCACCTCGTCGCGGGCGCGATGACGGCGATGGTCGCCACGTTCGCGATCCAGGAGAAGGAGGTGCGGGGCCAGGCGATCACCCTGGCGCTCGGGCTGCCGGTCGCGCTCGCGGCCATCTCGCTGGGGGCGCTGCTCAACTCCCGCGTCGTGGCCGGGGACGTGTTCTTCATCGTCCTGATCTTCGGTGCGGTCTACTGCCGCCGGTTCGGCGACCGCGGCACCGCGCTCGGGCTCATCGGCTTCCAGGTCTACTTCGTCTCGCTCTTCGTCAGCGCGTCCACGTCTGCGCTGCCCACGCTCTATCTGACTCTGACCATCGCCTTCGCGAGCAGCGCGGTCGTGCGGTTCGCCGTGGTGCCGGAGACCCCGGAGCGCACCCTGGCGCGGCTGCGCGAGGCGTTCCGGGCACGGCTCGCCCAGCTCATCGCCCACCAGATCGAACTGCTCGACGCGGACACGGACTCCGGCGAGGGCCCGGAGAAGGTCCTGGACGACCTGCGGCGCAGCACCGCACGGCTGCACGAGGCCGCGCTGATGATCCAGGGGCGGCTGGACGAGGGCTCGCGCGACGCGGCGGCGGCGGCGCTGCTGCAGCGCAGGGTGGCCGACGCCGAGATCGCCGCGGAACGCCTCGGCGTCCTGCTCCTCAACGCCCGCAGCGCGGAACGCGTGGAGACGCTCACCCTGCACCTGCCGAGCGCCCCCGTCCCCCTCTCCCGGCGCGGCCGCATCGGTCCCGACGCGGGCACCGCCCTGCGCAGGGACCTGCGCGCCCTGCACCTGCTCGTGGTGCGCCTGGTGCCCGACGACCGCGGCACGGCGCTGCCGTACGTACGCAACCGGCTGCTCGGCTACCGCGAGGAGCAGGGCCTGCCGCAGGGTTCCCCGGCGATCCAGGACTGCTTCCGTGCGATCGGTGAGGCGGCGCGCGCCATCCTGGGGCTGCGGCTCGCGACCGACGGGGCCCAGGACGAGGAGTACGACAGCCCGGAGGTCATGCGGTCGCGTGAGGAGTTCGAGGCCGAGGAGATCTCGATATCCGGTGAGGCCGCGGAGGCGGCGGAGGACCAGACCGGACTGCGGCGGCCGACCACCCGGGCGGCCGTGCAGGTCTCGGTCGGCTCCGCGCTCGCCATCGTGGGCGGCGAGTTCCTGTCCACGCAGCGGTGGTACTGGGCGGTGCTGACCTGCTGGGTCGTCTTCCTCAACACCGCGTCCACGGGCGAGATCATGGTCAAGGGCTACCGTCGCCTGGTCGGCACGGTGCTCGGCGTGGTGGCCGGGGTGGCGCTGGCCGGCGCCGTCGGCAACCACACATGGGCGGCGTTCGCCCTCGTCGTGCTCTGCGTCTTCGGCATGTTCTTCACCGCGCCGCTCTCCTACGCGATGATGTCGTTCTTCGTCACGGCGATGCTCGGCCTGCTCTACACCCTGCTCAACACGTACAGCCTCGACGTCCTGGTGCTGCGGATCGAGGAGACGGCGCTGGGCGCGGCCTGCGGGATCATCGCGGCGGTCCTGGTGCTTCCGGTGCGTACCTCGCACCGCACCGACGAGGAGCTCGGCACGGTTCTCGGGCGGCTGCGGGACGTCGTGTCGGCCGCCGTGTCGCAGCTCAGTGGCGGGCCCGCGGTCGACCTCGTGGACCTGGCACGCGACCTGGACACCGCGCTGGACGATCTGCGCAGCTCCACGAAACCGCTGACGCACCCGATCGCCCCGCTGCGGGCCCGCAGGCAGACGGCCCGCTACATCGTCGCGCTCCTGGAGACCTGCGCCTACCACGCCCGTTCGCTGGCGGCGACGGCCGAGTTGGTGCCCTCCAGCAAGAGCGTCGCGGCCGACGCGCGCCTCGCGCTCGCCGGGCGCCGCATCACGCACAACATCGACCTGATCGCGGCCCAGGTGCGCGACGAGGAGCCCGACGGCGTCATCGAGTCCGGGTCGAGCATCGCCTCGATGCTCGACAGCGGCCGCCACGAGGTGCTGCGGACCGGTTCGGTGGCGTTCCGCGTGCTGCGGCACCTGCAACGGCTCGACGAGGGCATCGTCGGTCTGGCCCGCCCGTTGGGGGTTCCGCTCGCGGCGCCCGAGTCAGCCTCCGAACCCGAGCGTCGTCTCCCGTGACGCGTTGCCGTGCGCGTCGACCGCCCTCACCCGCGCCACGTACCGTGTGCCCTTCTCCGTGGCGGGCAGCGGGATGTCCAGGGAGTTGGGGCGGGGCATGAAGTAGTACTCGGAGAGGACCTTCGACGAGAGCAGCTTCGTACCGGTCGCCGGGTTCTCGATGTCGACGCGGTAGTGGTGCACCATCTGATCGTCGCGCGCCTGCCGGACGCGCAGGGTCCGGCCGCCGTCGGCGAGGGCGAGCGGGCGGCGGTCCGTGAACTTCGGTGCGGTCGTGTTGCGGCGGGCGTCGGTGTAGGTGAAGGCGTCCTTGGTCTCCTGCGGGCTTCTGCCCTTGAGACGTACGGTCCAGGCCGGTCCTGCGAGGGTGCCGGCGCTGGCGTACGGGGGCTGCCAGTCGGCCGACCATTTGCCGCCGGTGTAGATGTCGTGCTTGTCGGCGGCCATGTTGACGCGTGCGATCTCCGTGCGGTCGCGGTACACCTCGACGAACAGGGCCTGCGCGGTCGGCGCCTCGAAGCGGTCCGCGAGGCCCGTCTCCGTGATCGCCTGGTAGCCGTGGTCCATCTCCACGTACGACATCGAACCGTCGTTGACGGCGGTGAAGTCGCGCTGGTGGACGGAGCGTTCGTCGTTGATGTTCAGGTGCGAGTGGCCGGAGAAGTAGATCACCTGCGGGTGGGCGGCGAGATCTTCGGCGAGCCGCGGGTTCGAGGCCTGCTGACCGTCCATCGCGGTGCCGGGAGCGGGCCGGTGACCCTGCACGAGGACGGGGGTGCGGGCGTTCGCCGGGTCCGCGGAGATCTCGGCGAGCCGCTTCTTGAGCCAGGCGCGCTGCGCGCGGTCCGAGTCGTACGTCTCCGTGTTCACGGTGAGCACGTGCAGGCCGCGCACGGTCGACTCGTAGTAGCCGCCGCCCGCGTCGGGGAACCAGGCGCGCGGGTAGTGGGCGCGCATGTCGGCGAGGCTCGCGTCGTGGTTGCCGTGGGAGAGCAGCACCTGCGTGTCGTCCATGCCCTTCCGCTCCAGGTTGGCGCGGAAGATCTCGGAGACGATGCGGTGGTCGCCGCCGCGGCCGTCTCCGTTGTCGTTGATCATGTCGCCGTTGGAGAGGATCGCGTCCGGCTCCGGGAAGACCGACCCGATGGTGTCGAAGAAGCTCTCGTACTTCTTGTCGTTCTTCTCGTGGCCCCCGATGTGCACGTCGGACATGACGACGAGCCGCGCGACGGGCTTCTCCTTCCCCCGGACGAGATAGCCGGCCGACACCGGGACACTCGACCGGCCCCCGCGGAACGCGACGGCGGTGACGTTGGTGTCCTTCGTCAGGCGCAACGCCTGCCCCGGCACGACGGCGCGGTCCGCGCGGGTGGGCGTCGTGCCGTCCAGGGTGTACCGGATCGTGGTGCCGCGTTCGGCCCGCAGCGTCAGGGAGACGGGCCGCTCGTATCGTCCGCCCGGTGTGCCGAAGGTGGGCGGGGCGGTCGGGGTGGTCGGGGTGGTCGAAGCGGTCGGGGCGGTCGCGTGGGCGCCGGCCGGGAGCAGCAGCGCCAGGGACGCGGCGGCGATCACGAAGGGGGTACGTCTCACAGGGGCCCGGGTCCTTGCCTATGGCCGGGCCTACGATGCGTGCCGCCCGGCGTGAACCCCCGTGACGCTAGGCCTCGTTGGTGAGGCACTGGGTCCAGACCAGTTACCTTCCGGTGACTTGACCATGAACGGCGTACCCGTCAACGACGCTCCCGGGCACCGCTGCCGTCGGCGGGCGCCCCGCCGGGCGCACCTGTGGGACCGGCGCACCCGGCACGCGCCGCCCGCCCTATTCGTGCGCGAGCATCCCCGCCCGCAGGCGGGCCAGCGTCTTGGCCAGCAGGCGTGACACGTGCATCTGCGAGATGCCCATGACGCTGCCGATCTCCGCCTGCGTCATCTCGTGGCCGAAGCGCATCTCGATGATGCGGCGCTCCCGTTCGTCGAGTTCCGCGAGGAGCGGCGCCAGGGCGTGGATGTTCTCGATGACCTCGATGGCGGGGTCCGGCTCCCCCATGACGTCGGCGAGCGAGCGGTTGTTCTTGTGCGTGGTCCCGTCCTCGCTCCCGCCGTGCCGGGAGTCGAGGGATCCTGCGGCGTAACCGTTGGCTGCCACGATCACTTCGAGGACCTGTTCCTCAGTCACCGACAGGTCCTCCGCGAGTTCCCGGACGGTCGGCTCGCGGCCGAGCGCGGCGAACAGCTGCTCGCGGGACTTGACCAGTTCGGTGCGGAGTTCCTTGAGCCTGCGCGGTACGTGGACGGCCCAACTGGTGTCGCGGAAGTGGCGCTTGATCTCGCCGAGGATGCAGGGGACGGCGAACGACACGAACTCGAAGCCGCGGCGCACGTCGAACCGGTCGATCGCCTTGATCAGACCCACCATGCCGACCTGGACGATGTCCTCCAGCTGCCCGTTGCCGCGGTTGCGGAACCGGCCGGCGACGTAGTGGACCAGGGAGAGGTTCATCTCGATCAGGGTGTTGCGTGCGTACAGGTAGTCGGGCGATCCCTCCTCCAGGGTCTGGAGCCGGTCGAAGAAGAGTTTCGACAGCTCGCGGGCGTCCTTCGGTGCGACCTGGTCGGCTTCCACGACGCGGGGCAGTCCCACGATCTCGTCCCGCGTCCGCCGTATCGGCTCCGCGGCGTCGTCGACGGCGTCGTCGACACCCTTCTGCCGAAGAAACATCGTCTGGTTCTCCACGTTCTCGACGTTCTCGACGTTCTCGACTTCCATGCCTCGGCTGTCCGGCATCCCGGCCCGCGGACTCAGCTCGCCACCACCGTGAACGGGATGCCTTCGCGGTCCGCGAGGACGGCCTCGCGCCGGTGCGGGGGCCCCTGCGGCGGGGTGATCACCCGGCCGCCCCGGCCCACAGCGGCGGCCGCGGCCGAGTCGACGTCGGGCACGCGGAAGCAGGCGTGCCAGCGGTGGCGGCCCTCAAGGCCCGGCGGTGTGCCGTCCCGCAGCGCCGCGACGGTGCGCAGTCCGTCGCGGACCAGGATCTGCCCGTCGACGTACTCCACCTCGCAGCAGTCGCAGGAGGAGTCCGCCCAGTTGAGCGCGCCGCCATAGAAGAGCGCGGCGGCGAAGATGTCCCGGGTGAGCAGTTCGAGCCGGGCGACCGGACCCTCGCCCACCGTCCAGCGCTCGTCGGGAGCCTGCTCGCGGAGTCCGAACACAGCGTCGTCGGGGCCCGCCGCGACCACGACACGTCCGGCGCCGGTCGCCAGTGGGCCGACCGCCACGGTGGCGCCGCGCTCATGGAGCCTCGCCACCGTGACGTCGACGTCCTCGACGGCGAAGTACGGCATCCAGCCGGCGTAGACGCCCAGGTCGGACGCGGTCTCGCTGAGGGTGCCGACCGGCTTTCCGGCCTGTAGGGCGAGGGAGCGAGGGCGGCGCGGCGAGCCGAGCAGCGGGACGTGGCACCAGCCCAGCACCCGGCTGTAGAACTCCTCGGCGGCCCGGATGTCCCGCGAGGCGAGGCTCAGCCAACAGGGTGCGCCGCGGGCTTTCCCGAGGGTCGGCGGCAGGCTCCCGCCGGACAGGGCCGGCTTGCGGGCGCCGGTCGGGATGAGGCGGGTGCCGCCGGTCCTGCGCGCCGAACCGTCGCCCATCCACACGCGTCGGTCCGTCCTGTCCCGGCCGTTCGCGACCGGGCCCGATGCCTCGCCCCGGGCCCGCCGCTCCCGGTCTCTGTCCATATCGATGTCCCTGTGCACAGCGCTCTCTTTTCACCCGGTATGTGCGGTCCCGGCAGTGGTTCCGCAAACGGAAGCTCGCGTACCGGGACCTTCCGCAGGGATCCTGGGGACTTAGGCCCTGCGGGCGGTGGCGCGAAAGGCCCGGCCATGCGTTTGCACCGGACCTGCGCTGCTGACATGGTCACGGTCATGCCGATCTTTGCCGCACCCGACGGAACCCAGCTCGCCTACCGCGTCCTCGGGGACGGAGGGGGTACCCCCGTGGTCTGTCTGCCGGGCGGGCCGATGCAGGATTCCGCGTACTTCGGCGACCTGGGAGGCCTTGCCGCGCGGCGGCCGCTGCTCCTGCTGGATCTTCGCGGCACCGGCCGCTCCGCCGTGCCGGAGGACCGCTCCTCGTACCGCTGCGACCGCCTCGTGGCCGATGTCGAGGCGCTGCGCGTGCACCTCGGTCTGGAGAGGCTGGATCTGCTGGCGCACTCCGGGGGCACGAATCTCGCGGTGCTCTACGCGGCCCTGCACCCGGAGCGCGTCGGCAGGCTCGCGCTGATCACGCCGAGCGTGATGGCCGTCGGCATCGCGGTCGACGGCTCCGTGCGGCGCGAGACGGCGCTGCTGCGCCGGGACGAGCCGTGGTTCCCTGAGGCGTTCGCCGCGTTGGAGGAGATCGTGGGCGGCCGGGCCACGGCCGAGGCATTCGAGGCGATCGCGCCGTTCGCCTACGGCCGCTGGGACGAGGCGGCGCGCGCCCATCGGGCGGCGGAGGACGGGCAGCGCAACGACGAGGCGGCCGCCGCGTTCGGCGCCGAGGGCGCCTACGACCCGGAGGGCACCCGGGCCGCGCTCGCACGGCTGGAGTGCCCGGTGCTCGTGCTCGCCGGGGAGGCCGACCTGAACTCCCCTACGCCCGCGATGGCCGAGCTCGCGAAGCTGTTCCCGGGCGCCGAGCTGGTGGTGCAGCCCGGCGCCGCGCACTTCCCCTGGCTGGACGACCCGGCCGCGTTCGTGGCGGCGACCGGGTCGTTCATCGGCTAGGGGGCCCAGGCCCCTGCCTCACCAGATCCGTACGCGCTCCGACGGGTCGAGCCACAGTCCGTCGCCCTCCACCGTGCCGAACGCCTCGTGGAACTCGTCGAGGTTGCGGACGATGTTGGCGCGGAACTCCGGCGGCGAGTGCGGGTCGATCGTGAGGTACTGCTGCTCCTGCTCCTTGCGGCGCTTGGTCCGCCAGCAGTACGCCCAGTTCTTGAAGAGCCGCTGCGATCCCGTCATGCCGTCGCTCTCGGGCATCGGCGCCCCGTCGAGGGAGATCAGGTACGCGGTGTGCCCGATGGTCAGGCCGCCCAGGTCGCCGATGTTCTCGCCGACGGTGAGCGAGCCGTTGACGAACTCGCCGGGGAGGTTGCGGGGCGAGAAGGCGTCGTACTGCTTGACGAGCGCCTTCGACTTCGCCTCGAACGCCGTCTTGTCGTCGGCGGTCCACCAGTCGTTGAGGTTGCCCGCGCCGTCGTACTGCGCGCCCTGGTCGTCGAAGCCGTGGCCGATCTCGTGGCCGATGACCGCGCCGATGCCGCCGTAGTTCTCCGCCGGATCGGCGTCGGGCGAGAAGAACGGCTTCTGCAGGATGCCCGCGGGGAAGCAGATCTCGTTGGTGCCCGGGTTGTAGTACGCGTTGACCGTCTGCGGCAGCATGAACCACTCGTCGCGGTCGACCGGCGAACCGATCTTGGCGAGCTCCCGGTCGGACTCGAACGCGGCCGCCGCCTGCGCGTTGCCGAGGAGGTCGTCGGGCGAGACCTGGAGCGCGGAGTAGTCGCGGAAGGTGTCGGGGTAACCGATCTTGGGACGGAAGGTCGCGAGCTTCTCGTACGCGCGCTCCTTCGTCTCGTCGGTCATCCAGTCGAGGCGGGCGATCGACTGTCGGTAGGCCTCCAGGAGGTTGGCGACGAGGTCGTCCATCTTGGCCTTGGAGGCCGGCGGGAAGTGCCGTGCCACGTACTGCTTGCCGACGGCCTCCCCGATGGAGCCCTCCACGAACGCGACGGCACGCTTCCAGCGGGCCCGCATCTCCGGGGTGCCGTTGAGGGTGCGGCCGTAGAACTCGAAGTTGTTCCGCACGAACTCGTCCGTGAGGTACGGCGAGCAGGCGCGCAGCACGCGCGTGAGCAGCCAGTCCCGCCACTGCTCGATCGGCACCTCGGCGAGGAGTCCGGAGAGGTGGGTCAGGTAGGACGGCTGGCGGACGCAGGTCTCGGCGATGGTGGCGTCCGAACCACCGAGCGCGGTGGCGTAGCCGTGCCAGTCGAACTCCGGCGCCAGGGCGACGAGCTCGTCGGCGGTGGTGAGGTTGTAGGTCTTGAGGACGTCGCGGGTCTCGGCGCGCTCCCAGTGGCCCGCGGCGAGCTTCGTCTCCAGCGCGAGGACGGTCCGCGCGGCGGCGGCCGGGTCGGCGTGCTTGCCGAGGGTGAGGAGCTCGGTGAGATACGCGACGTACTTCTCGCGGATCTCGGCGAACTTGTCCTCCCGGTAGTACGACTCGTCGGGGAGGCCGAGTCCGCCCTGGAGGATGTTGAAGAGGTAGCGGTCGGAGTCGCGGTCGTCGGTGTCGACGTACGCGCCGAAGAGGCCGGAGCCGCCGATGCGCTCGAAGCGGCCGATGAACGCCGCGAGCTCCCGGGTGTCCCGCACGGCCAGCGCCTCGTCGATCAGGGGCTGGGCCGGGGCGAGACCGCGGGCGGCGATGGTGTCCTCGTCCATGAAGGAGGCGTACAGCGCGGCGATCTTGCGGGCGTCCTCGGAGACCTCGCCCCGGCCGGCCGAGACCTCGTCGGCCAGCTCCTGGATGATCGTCTTGACCTGTTGCTCCGCGGTGTCGGCCAGCTCCACGAAGGGGCCCCAGCTGGAGCGGTCGTCGGGAATCTTCGCGGTGTCCAGCCAGACGCCGTTGACGTGGCCGAAGAGGTCGTCCTGCGGCCTGATGTCGGGGTTCATGCCCGGGCGGGCGTCATCCAGAATGCTCATCCAGGCAGCCTATGCGAGGGGTCGCCCCGGCACGACGGGCTTCGGACGCCGTTCGGCGGGGAGCGAACAGCGAGCCGCTCCCGGGCGGCCCGGCGGCACGCCAACTCGCGCGCAAAACATCTCATTAGGAGCGATAAAGTGTCGCGTCAACCTTCGTACGCCTGTGACATCCCAGGAGCACCTCTGTGACCGTAGCCATCGTCCCGTCCCAGGAAGACGCCGCGTCCCACGAAGGCGCCGCTTCCGCCGAGGCCACCGCCGACACGGCCGCGCTGATCGCCGAGGACGCCCGCGACTTCGGGGTCTACGCGCGCACCGGCGGCTGGGCCTTCGGTCTCAAGGTCGCCCGCAGCGTGCGACCCGGCGGGCAGGGCGCGGGCGAGACGCCGAAGGTCTCCGCGAAGGAGTTCGCGGAGCTCGCGGGCTGCTCGGCCGACCGCGTCATGCGGTACTACAAGGCGTGGGACAAGGCCGCCGACGACGGGATGGTGCCGCACTTCGAGGCGCTCTCCCCCGGCATGGACGTGGACCTGCCGGACGCCGACGTCTGGTTGTCGTACTACACCGCCCGCTCCAGCGCCCTGACCCAGCGCGGCGAGGCCATCACGCAGGCGGCCGAGGCCGAGGGCATCCGCCCCACCAAGGCCCTGGAGGTCGCGGAGAATCCGACCGCGCTGCGCGCCGCGATCCTCGCCGACCCCGGCACCGCCGAGGCGGCGCGCAAGGCGCTGATGGACCGCCTCGACGAGGACCCGGCGCTCCGCACCGAGCTGGTCCGCGACATCGTCCGCACCGACGACCTCAAGAAGGCCGTGGCCGCCGAGTCCAAGGCCGGCGACCGCGTCGACTACGTCCGCCAGATCGTCGAGAAGGGCCAGGTCAAGACGCCCGCCGGGCAGATGATCGACGCTCCGGCGGAGCTGCGCGAGGAGGCCGAGCGCCACCTGTCCCTCATCGACGAGCTGGACGACGGCGAGGAGTCCGGCGAGTGGGCGCGCGAGGCGTACGACACCGTGCGCGACCTGGTGGCGCAGACCGTCCAGAGCGACCCGGAGCTGCGGGTCCAGGAGCGGCGCGCGAAGTTCTACAGCAGCCTGCAGAAGGCCACGAAGGTCTTCGAGGAGCTGACGTTCGACGACGTCGATGACATCGACGACATCTACGAGGACGACATGGTGAAGCGCCTAGAGGACCTCCAGCAGGCCATCGGCGCGTGCATCACGGCCCTCCAGACGGCGATGCCCGTACGTCCCGAGGCCGATCAGGACGGACGCGCGTAGCACTCGAGTCGTACGCGAGGACCCGCACCGGGAGGGATTCGCCGCCCGGGGCCCGGCTCATAGCTTTTCGATCATGCCGTTGTGCCGGACGATCGAAGGGCTGCGCATCCATGTACGTCAAGGCATTCGCCCCGGAGTACCAGGGCGAGCTGGGCTCGGAGCTGAGCGTGAACTCCTCGTACGAGGACGTGCGCGCGTCGGCCGGCCGTGCGCTGTCCCGGGCGGGCGGCGCGGCCGAGCGGGCGCGCGCGGCGCTGGCGCTGGCGGAGGCGAGCAGACGGCTCGGCCGGGTCGACGACGCGGGTGCCGCCTGGCGGCAGAGCTACCGCAGTGCCCGCGCCGCGGGGGACGCGGGGGCCATGGCGTGGGCGCTGTGGAGCGGAGGCACCCTCGCGCGGCAGTGCGGGGCGCTGCGGCTCGCGCGGCGGCTGCTCGCCCACTCCGTGGAGCTGGCCGCGGGCAGCGGTGACCGGCTGGCGCACGGCTACGCGCTCGCGGGTCTCGCCGAGACGGGCCGTATCCAAGGGGATTACGCGGCCGTCGCCGCGCTCCACGAGGAGCTGCTCGAACAGGGGCGGGCGCACGGCGAGGCGCGGCACATGGTGTGGGCGATGACCGGGATGGCGCAGATGCACCGCAACCGCGGCGAGCACGCGAAGGCCCTGGAGCTGTTCGAGGAGTCGGTGCGGATCGCGACCGACGCGGACGACGCGCGGGGGCGCGCCTGGTCGCTGCGGGGCGTGGCCGACGTGCTGTCCCTGCGGGGCGACCCGGGCCGTGCCCTGGAGCTGCTCTCCGAGGCGGAGGGCGTGTGCCGGGCCATGGATCTGGCGAGCGCGCTCGCCTACAACCACAAGATGCGCGGCAACGTCCTGTACCGGGCCGGGCGGTACGAGGCGGCGCGGGAGACGTATGCCGTCGCCCTCGACGAGTTCACCGCGATGCGGGAGCCGCGCGGCACCGCGCTGTCCCGGCTCGGCCTGGTCAAGTGCCGGGCGCGGCTGGGGCGCGACCATGCGGCGACGCTCGCCGAACTGTCGGCCCTGGAGGCGGACTTCGACCGGATGGGGCTGCGGCACGCCCGCGACATGGTCGTCGCGTTCCGCGCGGAGACGGCCCCCGCCGTCAGGGTGCCGGCGTGATGCGGATTCCGACCGTGCCCTTCAGGCCTCGCCGGATCCGGCTGCCGAAGAGGGTGAGGAAGCCGGGTACCCCGTACTTGTGCAGGATGAGGGTGCGGTAGCGGGCCGTGACGTCGGGCGGGCAGATCTCGGCGGTGGCGGGCACCTGCTCGCCGGTCGGCCTGCCGCGCCGGTCGCACGGGCCGACCATGACGTCCGCGCGCCCACGGATCCGCTTCACCTTCCAGGACTCGCCGGGCGTCCAGATGCCGAGGGCGTCGCCGTCCTCGACGACCCAGACGGGCGTCGGCACCAGGGTGCCGTCCTTCCGGTAGGTGCTGACCAGCAGGTACTTTCCGGAGCTGAGCTGTGCCAGCGAGGTGTCGGGCATGCCCTGAGTCTAGGGGCGCGCCGCACGCGAGCCGCGTAACTCCTTATATTGGTTACATGGAACAGCCCCCCGGCCTCGTGCTGCGCTCCTTCAGCGGGTCCACCTTCCGGTTCGACCCCGGTGCCCTCTGCCTGGAGCTCCTGCCCACCGGCGGTCCGGGCGAGTACCGGCGGTACGAGGTGCTGCACGCGCCCGGCGACCTGGCCGACTGGGCGGAGCGGTCACGGCTGACGCCCACCCCGGTCCTCCGGATCTCCGACGGCGAGGTGGCGGACGCCCGGCGGCTGCGCGACGCGCTGTTCCGCGTGACGACCGCGCGGGCCCTGGACGAACCCGTTGACCCTGCCGACATCGCCGCCGTCAACACGGCGGCGGCCCACGCTCCGCTGATCCCGGCCGTCGGGCCGGACGGCGCGCGGTCCTGGGCCGGGCCCGCGGACGGCACCCGGCTGCTCGCCACGGTCGCACGGGACGCGGTGGACCTCCTGACCGGGCCGTTCGCGCACCGCATCCGCACCTGCTCGGCCGGGGACTGCGCCCTGGTCTACGTCGACACCTCGCGTCCCGGCCGCCGCCGTTGGTGCTCGATGGAACACTGCGGCAACCGCCACAAGGTGCGGACGCTGCGTGCGCGCCGCTCCGAGGAGGGCTGACGCGGGCGGGTCAGGGCAGGGGCCCTCGGCCGCGGTCGGAGGCGTCCGCGTCGCACGGACCGTACAGCGCGGCCGGGGCCCCCGAGGCCAGCGCCCAGTAGCGGTCGCCGTACGACCAGTGCCACCACTCCGTGGGGTAGTTGACGAGGCCCGCGCCGGTCAGGGCGGCGCCGAGGACGGCACGGTGGGCGCGCGCCTCTGCGCCGATGTGCGGCGCGTCGGTGTAACAGGCGCCCTCGCTCTCCTCGGGGTCGGCGTTCATGCGGGTGCCGAGGTCGAGTTCGCGTCCTTCGGCGTCGGCGAGCGTCAGGTCGACGGCCGCGCCCGCGCTGTGCGGGGCGATGTCGGGCGGGGAGACGTAGCGGCTGGCCGCGGCGTGGATGTCGTCGGCGGGCCGTTCCGGGTGGAGGGCGCGCAGCTGGTCCACGTACTCCTCGAAGTAGTGGCGTTGCAGAGCCGGCGGCCGGTAGCCCTCGACGAACAGCAGCCGCAGGCCCGTCGGGAGCAGCTCCTCGGCGTGCAGGAGCCGTCGCAGGACGCCCTCGCGGAGCAGCGCGAACGAGGTGTCGTCCCCTGCCTGTTCCCGGAAGTCGACGAGCAGTGAGCGGCCGCTCCCCTCGCCCTTCGCCGTCCGCACGTCGACGAGCCGTTCCCCGCACTCCCGCACGGGCACGGCGGCGACCAGCGGGTCCGACATCAGCACGATGTCACCGGAGGCGCCCGCGGCGGCTGTCGAGACCGTCGTCACGCCGCACCCCACGGGGACACGTCGACCACCGCGTCCACGGGCAACGGCCCGTAGAGGTGCGGGAATTCCTCCGCACCGGGCCGCGGCGCCTCGAACCGCACCGGCGCGGTGAGACGTTCGCTGTCGATACCGAGGACCACCAGCTCGTCGGGCCCGTCGTACCCGCCGTAGACGAACGCGGCGACCCCGGGCAGCTGCTCGGGCAGCGAGCAGTGGATGAAGCCCACGTCGCCCAGCGTCTTGCCGCGGGTCGACATCTCGTACGTCCCGGTCTTCCTCGCGGCGTCCCACAAGGCGCGCTCGGTGATGTGCAGCAGTCGTGTCATGGATCAACGGTACGCGGACGGCGCGACCGTCGGTGTCAGGGCCGTACGGCCTCCAGCGCCTCGGCGACGGCGGTGAGGAACCGGGCGTGTTCCCGCGCGCTCGGGGGCAGTTCCGGGTTCCAGGAGAGGGCGGGAATGCGCGGCCCGAGGGCGTCGCCGAGGGCCGCCGCGTTGCCCCGTACGTCGGTGAGGACGAGGTCGGGTTCCAGTGCGGCCGCCTCGGCCCAGGTCGTCGTCGACCAGTTCGCGCCCTGCCCCGGCGCGGGGTCCACGAGGCCGACACCGAACCCGGCGAGGGCGGCGAGGTCGGGCCAGGCGTAGGGCCTCGCCAGGTGGACGGAGTCGGGTCCCGCCGGGGAGAGGGCGAGGACACGCGAACGTACGGGGACCGCGGCGACAGCGGTCAATCTCCGCTCTGCGGAGACGAGTTCGGCGTCCGCCGCCGGGTCGGGCCCGGCCCCCAGACTGCGGGCGAGGGCGATGAGGCGGTCCCTGATCCCGGTGAGGCTGCGGCCACCGCCGACGTCGAGGACGACGAGCGGGATCTGTTCCTCCAGGTGCTTGGCGGCCTCCGGGTCGATGCCGTAGACCTGGCCGCCGCCGTAGGTGAGGGCCACGACCAGGTCGGGCCGGGCGGCGAGGAGGGCGTCGAGGTCGAGTGCGGGGCCCGCGCCGAAGTAAGGGAGGTCGGCGAGGGGGAGGCTGCCTGTCTTGGCCGGGTCGGGCAGGGCCGGGTCGTCGTGTGCGGAGCCGAAGATGCCGACGGGCCGTATGCCGTGGTCGTGCAGGGCCGCACCGGTCGGCACGTAGGCGACGAGCCGGGACGGGCGGCGCGCGGCCCTCACCAGGTGGTCCCTGTCGTCCGTGAACTCCCAGCCGCTGGCCGTGTGTTGTGCCATGATCGCCGACTCCTCCTGTCGTCCCGTGCCGTGGCCCGTCCCATCGTGGCCGTCCCGCTGCTACCTGCCCGGGCGCACCCCGGCGTACACGGGTCGGGGGCTCACTCCGCCGGGGGGCCTAGGCCTCGCGCAGGTACCGATCCCGGTCGTGCGACAGATGTGGGGGCGGAGGGCGGGTTCGTAGTTTCGTCGGTGTCGGGCGCGAGCGCGCACCGAGCCGGGGAGGCACACATGAACACGCACGACACGCAGCGGAGCGCCAGGGAGAGCCACGAGGGCGACACGGAAGCCCTCAGGCTGGCCGTCGTCGTCGCGAGCACGCGGGAGGGCCGCTTCGCACCGACCGTCGCCGCCTGGTTCCTGCGCCAGACCGCGCACCGCCACGATCTGGCCGTCGACGTGATCGACCTGGCCGAGGCGCGCCTCCCGGAGGGGCTGTCCGGGCGGCCGGGCCCGGAGGTCTCCGAGGTCGCCGGGCGCATCGACGCGGCGGACGCGTTCGTCGTCATCACGCCCGAGTACAACCACAGTTATCCCGCGTCGCTGAAGACCGCGATCGACTGGCATTACGCGCAGTGGCGGGCCAAGCCGGTGGGCTTCGTCAGCTACGGCGGCCTGTCGGGCGGCCTGCGCGCCGTGGAACACCTGCGGCAGGTCTACGCGGAGCTCCACGCGGTGACGGTCCGCGACACGGTGAGCTTCCACGGCGCACGGAGCTGCTTCGACGCGTCCGGCGAGCCGCTGGACCCCGCCGGCCCGGAGGCCGCGGCCAAGACGATGCTCGACCAACTCATCTGGTGGGGCCGCACGTTGCGCGACGGAAAGACGGTGCGTCCGTACGCGGCCTGAACCGCTCCGCCCCCTCCGCGAGGCATCGTCACCATCGCCGGGCGCCGCCTCAACCTCTGCCCCACCTCGACTCGACGTCTTTTCCACGGAGTTCGGGAATCATCCGGCATGTCCTCGCCCACTTCTCCGAACGGATCCTCACATGCCTGCTTACGTCATCGTCGACGCCGAGGTCCTCGACATGGAACGCGCCGCCGAGTACCGGACGTTGGCGGAGCCGTCGGTCCGGCTGTACGGCGGCCGCTACCTGGTCGAGGGCGCCCTGCCCGAGGCCGCGGAGGGCACATGGCCCGCGTCCCGGATCGTGGCCGTGGTCGAGTTCCCGGACATGGCCCGGATCAAGGAGTGGTACGGCTCGCCGGAGTACACCAGGGCGAGGGCGGTCAGGGAGTCGGCGATCGACATGCGTCTGCTGTTCGCGGAGGGCGGGCCGGTGTAGAGCGCGCAGGCGTAGGGCGCGTGCCGCCGGACCGTCTTGTCGCCGCCGGGCATGGCTTCGGGCTGGTGACCGACCGGCTCACCTTCGCAGCCAGTGCCCCGCGCCCCGCACCCAGTCGGTGAACAGGGCCTCGTCGCCGAGGACTTCGATTCCTTCGGCGGGGGTCGGGGTGCGGCGTTGGTAGAGGAGGAGCAGGAGGTCGGTGAGCGGGCCGCGTACTGCTGTGGTCGACTTCTCGTGGGCGTGCGAGACGGTGATCGGCGCCCCGGTGAGGTCGATCAGCCACTCCCCCGTCCCTTCCGGGGCGTCCGTGACATGGAAGTGCAGTGTGCGGCCGGGGCTCAGCAGTGTCCGCAGCTCGGCCTCCGACGCGTAGGCCTGGGGCAGCGTGCTGAACTCCAGCCACTCTTCGAGGCCGTCGAGGGCCACGTCCGGGTCGAGGGTGTACGTTCCGCCGACCGCGGCGGTCGCGTCGAAGCGGTGGACGACCGTCTCGTACGTCATGCGGCGCGCCCAGAAGAGGGGTGTGCCGCC
Source organism: Streptomyces venezuelae (assembly GCF_008642355.1). Taxonomy (NCBI): domain Bacteria; kingdom Bacillati; phylum Actinomycetota; class Actinomycetes; order Kitasatosporales; family Streptomycetaceae; genus Streptomyces; species Streptomyces venezuelae. Next base: position 7,908,329 of record NZ_CP029193.1, on the reverse strand, counting down.
CGGCGCGACGGTCCACACCCGCACCTCGGGCCCCGCCTCGCGCAACGTGTCCGCGAACTGCGCCGCGCCTTCGGTGAGCCAGGCGGACAGCGCAGGGACGTCGTCGTCCGCTTCGGGTGTGACGAGGTTGACCTGCTCGTCCGGCACGGGCCCGGTGGCGCGGGTCCGGACGACCGTCTCAGCCCAGCGGTGCGCGCCGCCCACGTGACGCATGAGGTGGGCGAGGGTCCAGCCGGGGCACCCGGGCACGGGCGCGGTCGCGTCGGCGCCCGCCACGGTCGAGGTCAACTGGGCGGTCTGGTCGGTGATTCGGTCGGCGTAGCGGTCGAGGACCGCGTGGAGGCTCGGACGCGTCATGGCGTCACGGTAGACCACGGACCGCAAGGTGCTGGGCACGAACCAGGGGGTTGAGAGGACGGAGGGGGCGGTGGCGCGGCATACGGGTGGGAGTGAGGATAGGGGCTTTGCCTGCGGGGAGGGCGTCCGGTTGCCGGTCATATGGACTCGACCGAGGTCGGTGAGGTGGGTGGGGCCGGTGACGTCTGTGGGTCCGGTGGCGTGGGTGAACCGGTCTGCACCGCAACGCCGCCCGTCGGCGGCTCCGGGCTCGCTGACGGGACCGGCGCCGTCGAGGTCGTCGGGCCGGGCGCCGTCGCCAGGAACTGTGTCGCCGCCAGTTCCCCGTACAGCGGGTCCGCCGTCACGAGTTCCGCGTGCGTGCCCACCGCGCGTACCCTGCCCGCGTCCATCACCACGATCCGGTCCGCCAGAGTCACTGTGGACAGGCGGTGGGCGACGACCAGCACCGTGACCTCGCGGGACACCTCTGCCACCACGTCCCGCAGCGCCAGCTCGTTGACCGCGTCCAACTGCGAGGTCGCCTCGTCGAGCAGCAGCAGGCGCGGCTTCCGCAGCAGCGCCCTGGCGATCGCCACCCGCTGGCGCTCGCCCCCCGACAGCTTGGAGCCGCGGTGGCCGACGACCGTGTCCAGGCCCTCCGGAAGCCGCTCGACGACCGCGTCGAGCCTCGCGCGCACCAGGACTTCCCGTATCTCTGAGTCCGTGGCGTGGGGCGCCGCGAAGAGAAGGTTCTCGCGCAGGGTGCCCGCGAGCACGGGCGCGTCCTGCTCCACGTACCCGATGGTGGCCCGCAGGTCGGCCAGCGGCCACTCGCGTACGTCCTTGCCGTCGACCAGGACCCGGCCGCCCGTCACCTCGTAGAACCGCTCGATCAGACCGAACACGGTCGTCTTGCCCGCGCCCGAAGGGCCGACGAACGCCGTCATGCCCGGACCCGGCACGTCGAAGGTCACGCCGTGATGGACGTACGGGAGGTCGTCGCGGTAGCGGAAGGTCACGTCGTCGAAGGCGACGGAAGCGGCGCCGTCGGGTGCCGTCGACGCGGCCCCCCGGGCCCCCTCCGCCGTCCCGCGCCCCGTCCGCTCCGTCCGCTCCGTCTCCAGGCGCTCCGCCTGCACGATCCGTGCGATCGCCGCAGACCCCACCTGGTACTGCGACGCCGCCTCCACCAGGCGCGACACCGGGTCGATCAGATAGAAGAGGAACAACAGGAACGCCACCAGCGTCGAGACGGAGATCGCGCCGGACGCGACCCGCGCGCCGCCGATCCCGAGCACCGCGAGGAACGACACCTGCACGGCGAGACCGACCGAACTCCACGCCACCGACTGCCACTTCGCCGAGCGCACACCGTGCCGCCACGCCTCCTGCGCGGCCGCCTCCACCGCGGCGGACTCGCGCTGCTCGGCACCGGACGCCTTCAGCGTACGGAAGGCGCCGAACGCCCGCTCCAAGGCCGTGGAGATCGTCCCCACCGCCTCCTGCGCGCGCTGGGTCGCCCGCGCGATCTTCGGCATGACGAGGGAGACCGCGCCGCCGATCAGCACGATCACGCCGAGCGTGACGCCGAGCAGCACCGGGTCCATCAGGCCCATCATCACGATGGTCGCGACGAAGGTGAGTCCTCCGGAGGCGGCGGACACCACGGACTGGGTCGTCACCGCCCGCAGCAGCGTCGTGTCGGAGGTGACGCGGGACATCAGATCGCCCGGCTGGGTCCGCTCCACCTCACCGAGGCGCAGTCGCAGCAGCCGCCCGATGAGCGTGCGTCGGGCCGCGAGCACCACGGACTCGGCGGTGCGCTCCAGTATGTACGCGCCGACGGACTCGATCGCCGTGCCGAGGACCACCAGCGCGGTGAGGAGGATCAGGATCCCGGCGATGGAGTCGTCGCCGCCGAGCCTGTCCACGAGCGACTTGGCCGCCAAGGGCTGCGCGAGGCCGGTCGCCGAGCCGATCAGTGTCAGGAAGGCGCCGAGCGCGACGGCTCCCCGGTGCGGGCGGAAGTGGCGGTACAGGGCGCGCCACGTCTCCTTCGCGGGAAGCCGCTCCGGCTTCTCGGTTCCCGCGGGGGACGTGGTTCTGGGGGTGGGAGCTGCGTCGGTCACGTCGGACAGGACGCAACGAGGACTGATCCACCTGACTCACGTGCGGGTGTCACCGAACTGGGATGCGACGAGTCGCCGTCCCGCATGATTCGGGCCGCACGTCACTACCCGGGGTGCCGTAAGGAAGTTAGCCGATCAGCCGCGTGCGGTGCAGAGACGATTCTGCACAGGGAAGCGTGGCGTGGGAGTCACGAGCGGGAGCAGAGGTCTGACGTGCGGGAGCTGCGAGGGCGCGGACAGGGGGAGGGTGCCGGAGTGCTGGTCGGACGGGCCGAGGAACTGGGGGCGCTCCGCAGGATGCTCGCTCAGGGCCGGCTCGTGACCGTGGTGGGCGGCGCGGGGATCGGCAAGAGCCTGCTCGCCGAGCACGCGGCCGCCGCGGTCGGGAGTGCGATGCCGGACGGTGTGGTGCGGGTGCGGTGGTGGGACGGCATCCCCACGCGTCGCCGGTCGGTCGCGGAGGCGGTCGTGGACGCGATGGACGGGGGGAGGGAGGGCGCGGCGGAGGGGGTGTGGGGGGTTGCGGCGGGGTCGGGGGGCGGGTCTGGGGCCGGGCCCGGGTCCGGGCCCGGGTCCGGGTCCGGGGCCGGGCGCAAGTCAGGGTCCGGGCCCGGGTCCGGGTCCGGGGCCGGGCGCAAGTCAGGGTCCGGGCCCCGGCCTGGGTCCGAGTCCAGGCGCGGGTTCGGGTCCGGGTCCGTCGGGGTCGCGGAGCTCATGGACCGGCTGCAGTCGCGGCGGATGCTCGTGGTGCTGGACGACTTCGATCCGGTACGGGGTGAGTGCGTGCGCGTCGTACGGGCGCTCCTCGACGGGGCCCCGGAGGTGCGGGTCCTGGCAGCGGGACGTCATCCGCTGGGCCTGGGCGAGGAGGCGGTGCTGCGACTGGGGCCGCTGGGGGGTGGGCCGGCCGGCGCGGGCCTCGTGGACTCGGGGCGCGTCGGGGATGTGGACGGCGCCGGGTGTGCGTGCGGCCTCGGGCATGCGGACGGCACCGTGCATGCTGACCGGGCGGGGCACACTGAGGGCGCCGAGGAGGTTGACCGCGCCGGGGACGCCGACCGCGCGGGGCACGCTGATCGGATCGGGGGCACGGGACGTTCCGAGCGCATGGAGCACGCCGAGGGCACGGGCGAGGTCGAGGGCACGGGACGCACTGACCGTGCGGGGCACACCGAGATCGTCGGCGGGACCGAAGGCACGGGGCGTACCGAGCGCACGGGACGTACCGAGCGCACGGGTCGCGTCGACCGAACCGAGGCCGCAGAGCGCACCGAACGCGCCGGGCCCGCCGCCACGCTCTTCCTTGCCCGGGTGCGGGACGCCCGACGTCGCGCGGACCGCGACGACGCGCCTCCTCGTGACCGCCCCGGGCCACACCCCACGCCCGGCGAGCGCGTGGACGAGCTGCGGCTCGCGGATGACATCTGTCGGCGGCTCGAAGGGATACCGCTGGCCATCGAGCTGGCGGCGGCGCAGGCGGCGCAGTACACGCTGCCCCAGCTCGCCGGGATGCTGGAGCGCGCGCAGGGCTGGCTCGGCGTGGCGGACGCGCCTCTGCGCAGGCACAGGTCGTTGCGCGCCGCCGTCGGAGCGGGGTACGCGCTGTGCGGCACCGCGGAACGGACCGTATGGGCCCGGCTCAGCGTGTTCGCGGGGAGCTTCGACGAGGACGCGGCCGCGTACGTGTGCTCGGGCGGCGGTCTCGACGCCCAGGACGTACCGGCGTCGCTCGCCCGCCTCGTGCTCGCCTCTGTCCTCGAACCGGTCCGTGACCCCGGCGGCGTCCTCGCGCCGCGCTACCGGATGCCCGCCGCGGTCCGCGGGTTCGGCGCCGAACGGCTGCAGTCCGCCGGGGAGACGGCCGCGGCGGTCAGCCGCCACCTGTACTGGTACGGCCATGTCGCCTCCACCGCCCACCACTTGTGGAGCAGTGGGCTGCACGAGCAGGCCGTCGCACTGGTCCGCGACGAGGAGGCCGACCTGCGTGCGGCGCTGGCCGGGGAGCCGAGCGCCACGGACCCGGTGTCCACGACGCTGGCGGTCGCCGTGGACCTGTGGTTCTGGTGGGCGGTGTGCGGTCACGCCGAGGAGGGCCGCGCGCTGTTGCGTCGGTTGTTGCCGCTCGTCCGGCCCGAGACGCGGATGTACGGGCAGGCGTTGTGGCTCGCGGGGTGGCTCGCCGTGTGCGCCGGTGCCCCAGTCGGCGAGGCGGCCGAACTGCTGGGCCGGGCGTGGCGCGTGGCCGTGTTCGCCGGGGACGACGCCACCGTGGGGCGGGTCTCGCACGTGCTGGGCGCGCTGGCCCTGGCGGACGGGCGGACCGAGCGGGCCATCGCCTATCTGCGGACGGCGGCCGACACGATTCCCGTGCACGCCGAGCACGGGCCACCGGTCGCCGTCAGCCTGGCGCTGCTGGCCGTGGCGGAGGCCGGGGTGAGGCCGACGGAGGCGTGGCGCAGCGTCCGGCGCGCCTCGGCGGGGCCGCAGGCGCGGCACGATGTGTGGACCCGGTCGATGACGCTGTATGCGCAGGCTTTCGTCGACCATTTACGTGGCAGGCGCAGCCGCGCGTGGCGCAGGGCGCACAAGGCGTTGGCCGGGGCGGTGGGCGTGGCGGAGGCGGCCGCGCCGCGCGGGCCGACGGGTTCTGGCGGGAGCGCCCCGGACGTGGCGGGTGCGGCTGTGCAGGAGCGAGTGGTGGCCGTTCTGACGGGGCCGCCCGGCGCCGCGCTCATCCGTCAGCTGATCGCCGCCATCGAGTCGGGCCCGCCTCCCATGCGGGAAGTGGGAACGCGGGTGAGCGAACGCGGCGGCGATCCGGCCCCGCGCAGCGAACATGCGCCCGCCCCACCCACGCCAGGCGCGCCCTGAGAACTCGAAGCGCCACCATTTGGTCTTCGCACGGACCTGTGGCGCCCCCTTCGGCGCCTCACGGTCACCCGAACGCGTCCATGCCGCGCCCGCGTGCCCTCGCCCCACCGCCGTAACGTCCGATTTATCCCTGCTCGTACGTTCTCAGGCAAGAAAGCGAGACCCCTCCCCCATGTCGAGATCCGTGCCCGCCCCCACGGCCCCGGGCCGTTCCGTCGCCCTCTTCCTGCTCGCCCTGTTCACCGCGGTGAGCGGGTTCCTCGGCGCTCCGGGGCAGGCTCACGCGGCTCAGGCGACCATCCTTGCCGCCACCGCGCCGGCCGTCGTCGACGAGTCGTGCACCAGCAGCGATCCCGCCGTGTGCATGATCCGGGAGATGACTCCGGAGCAGCGCGCGCAGGCGCGCGAGACCCGGATCCGCTACCACCGGCTGCTCGACGACATGGAGCGCGTGGCCGACGAGATGCACGCCGCGGGCCGCTCGGACGAGGAGATCGCCCGCAAACTGGTGGACATGCGCAACGAAGCCAAGGACATCACGCGCGCGGGCATGTCACCCGAGGCCGTTCAGGCCCTGGAGGCGCGCAACATGAAGAAGTACGGCAACCCGCTCGGCCCGACGGCGGAGCAGCAGTACGTCAAGTACGGCAGCTGGCGCGCCGTCATCGCGGCCGCCACGCGGAGCAGCGCGGCCGTGGACCGCGAGCTCGGCCTGGAGCCTCGCGGCTGATGACACGCCTGTCGGACTACGACCGGCACGGCCGGGTGTGGGACCTGGACCCCGGTTCGGGGCTCCTCTCCCCCGCGTCCGGCGGCGGCTGCCACGGCTTCGTCCACCTTCCCGGGGAGGGCGAGCAGGCGGCGGCCGCGCTGTACGGCGCCGGGGAGGGCACCGGGACGCTGTGGCTCCAGTTCGGGGCGCGAAGGTGGGACTGCGCGTCGGTCTCGGTCCGGCAGGCCTCGTCGGCCGACGGCACGCGGCACTTCTCCGTCATCGGCTCCGGCGGCGCCACTGAGTTCGAACTCCCTTACGCGGCACCGGATTCCGGTCCCTTCGACCCGGCGTACGACTGGCTGGACGAGCTCGCCGACGACTTCTACCTCTGGGTGGCGGACCGGCTCGCCACCGCCGCGTCGCGTCAGACACTGCTGGAGCACTTCCGGGCGGGGTTCTCCGCCCCTTGAGGGGTCTCCCGCAGAACGCCCGCGGCGCAGGCCGCGACCACACAGAACGCCACCGGCAGGAAGAACGTCAGGTTGAGCGGCACGAAGTGGGTCAGCGGGCCGATGACCGCGGGTCCCGCGAGCATGCCGAGGTAGCCGAGCCCCGCCACCCGCGAGACGTTGACACCCGCGGCCTCGGGGTCCGCGTGGCCCGCGGCACTGAACAGCTGGGGGATGCACCCGGAGAGGCCCGCGCCGAACACGGTCCAGCCCACCAGGGCGAGCGGGATCCAGGGGGACAGTGCCGCCACCGTCAGGCCCGCCGCGGCCACGGCCGCGCCGTACCGGAGGATGGCCACCGGGCCGCACCGCGCGGCCACCCGGTCGGCGAGCAGGCGGCCGACGGTCATGGCCGTGGCGAAGGCGCCGTAGGCGAGCGCCGCGGTCGCGGCGGGCGCGTCGAGCACGTCGCGCAGGTGCAGGACGCTCCAGTCGTTCGCCACCCCTTCGCAGAGCATGAGCATCAGGGCGAGGGCGGCGAGGACCCAGATCCGGCGCGGTGTCGCGCGCCGAGCGACAGAGGACGCGGCTGGTTCCGGTGTCCGCGGTGACGCGGCGTCCGCGGATCGGGGACGCAGCAGGGCCGGAGCGGACACGGCCGCCGCCACGGCACCGAGCGCGGCCACCGCGCCGAGCGTCGCCGCCGGGCTCCAGCCCCAACTGAGCGTGCGGGCTCCGACCAGCGCGGCGAGGACACCGCCGATGGAGAACGTCGCGTGGAAGGCGGACATGACGGGCCGTCGGTAGCCGCGCTCGACCTGCACGGCGTGGGCGTTCATGCTGACGTCCAGGCAGCCGTTGCCGAGGCCGAGGGCCAGCAGCGCGGCCCCCAGCGTCCACACGTTCGTGGCGAGCCCCGGCAGGACCACGGCGGCGGCGCACAGGGCGGCACTGACGGGCACCACGGTGCGGGCGCCGAGCCGGTCGGTGAGCGGGCCGACGATCTGCATGCCCACGAAAGCACCGGCGCCGAGCAGCAGCAGGAGCCAGCCGAGCACGGCGTGGCTGATCCCGGCCCGGTCCTCGACGGCGGGGATGTGGACGATCCACATCCCCATGAGGAAGCCGTTCAGCGCGAAGTAGGCGAAGGTGGCCAGGCGGCCGGCTCGCAGTGTTCTCTCCATGCCTTCGAACATAACGAACAGGAACGTTGTTCGGAAGATTGATCTGCGAACAGTTTTGTTGTTTGATGTGGGGGTGGCCAGTACAGATCGACTGAGGCAGATCACCGACGCCGTGCGCGAGGCGGGGCGGCTCGGTGTCGCGGAACTCGCCCGGCTGACGGGCGCCTCCGAGATGACCATCCGCCGCGACCTGGAGGCCCTGGCGGAACAGGGCGTCCTGGAGCGTTATCGCGGAGGCGCGCGGAGCCTGCTGCTGCGCGGCGAGGAGCCGCCGTTCGTCCTGCGGGAGCAGGAAGGCCTCGCGGCGAAGCGACGCATCGCCGCCGCCGTGGCCGGACTGATCGCGGACGGGGAGTCCGTCGTCGTCGACAGCGGTACGACCTGCCTGGAGGTCGCCCGCGCCCTGGAGCACCGCCGTCTGACCGTGATGCCGCTGTCCCTGCACGCGGTGAACGCCCTGTCGGCCGCGCCGCAGGTGACGCTGCTCGTGCCGGGCGGGCGGCCACGCCCCGGCGAGCTGGCCCTCACCGGCCCGCTGACCACCGCGTCGCTGGCCGCACTGCGCTTCGACACCGCCGTGATCGGCTGCTGCGGCCTGACGGCGGCGGACGGCCTCACCGCCTACGACCTCGACGACGCCGCCGTGAAGCGCGCCGCGATCGGCTCCGCCCGCCGCGTCATCGCCGTCGCGGACGCCGCGAAGCTCTCCCGTACCGCCTTGGCCTTCGTCGCGGCCGCCGACGCCCTGCACGCCGTCGTCACGGACGACGCGGCACCGGACGCCGAGACCGACCTGCTCGCCGCGGCGGGCGTGACCGTACGAAAGGCATGACCCCCATGAACAACCCTCACCGCCCTCTCGACGCCGCTTCCGACGTCGTGCTCTTCGACATGTTCGGCGTCATCGCGCGCCACCAGTCCGAGGCCGGCAAGGAACGTCTGGCAGCGCTCGCGGGCGGACCCGCACCGGCCTTCTGGGACGCCTACTGGGGGCTGCGTCAGCCGTACGACCGCGGGGACGTGAACGGCGTCGCGTACTGGAAGCGGGTGGCCGACGCCCTCGGCACCGCGTTCGACGAGGCCCGCGTCGCGCGGCTCATCGAGGCCGACCTCGCCAGTTGGAGCGCCGTCGACGACACGATGGTCACCCTCGTCGAGGAGCTGACGGCCGCGGGACAACCCGTCGCGCTGCTCTCCAACATCCCGGAGGAACTGGCCGCCCATTACGAAGAGCGGCATTCCTGGCTCAAGCACTTCCAGGTGTGCGCCTTCTCGTGCCGCATAGGCCACGCCAAGCCGGAACCCGGCGCCTACCGCTGGTGCCTGGAGGCGCTCGGCGCCGAGCCCGGACGCGTCCTCTTCGTGGACGACCGCGAGGAGAACATCCGCGCCGCCGAGGCCGTCGGCGTGCGCGGCCACCTCTTCACGACGCCCGCCCGGCTGCGCGAGGTGCTCCGCCTCAGCGCGTGATCGCGCCCAGCAGCGCCTTCGCGCACAGGTCCCTGACCTGCTCACGCGTCAGGTCCGGTTCTTCCAGCCATTCCAGACAGACCGCCACCATGAACGCGAGCCACCCGCGCACCGCGAGACGCAGCGCGGGCAGATCCTGGGTGACGTCCGACGCGGCCGGGTCCGCGGCGAGAGCCGCGAGGATCTGCCGCTCCTGCGCGGCGAGACCGTTGCGGTAGACCTCGCGGACCAGCGGGTCGCCCGCCGCCTCGGCCCGGTGGAAGGCGCGGAAACCCTGCGCGTGACTCTCCACATACCCGAGGAACGCGTCGAGGCCGGCGCTGACCTGTTCGTGCACCGGCAGCCCGGGGACCGCCGCCGTCAGGCGCAGCATGCGCTCGCTCTCGCGGCGCACCACGGCGGCGAAGAAGTCCCTCTTGGTCGGGAAGTAGTGGTACAGGAGCCCCCGCGAGACACCGGCGATCTCCGCGACCCGCTCGATCCACACGTCGTCGTACGGCTTCTGCGCGAAGAGCCGCGCCCCGACCGAAAGCAGCTGCTCGCGCCGCTCCTCGGTGCTCAGTCTGCGGCGCGTGCGCTCCTGGGGATTCGCGGCCATGCAGGCACCTTACTTGACGCGAATTCAATAGGGGCACCAGACTGGTATCTCCTGTTGAATCCACGTACAACAGGCCCAACGGGCCCGTCGGACAAGGGAGATGGGCACATGGCGCAGACGACACGGTCCGCTGCGGCGAACGGACCTGACGGGCGGCATTCCCCGGCCCCTCCCCCGAAGGGTTTCCGCAGCGCCGAGCTCGGCTGGCCCGAGCTGCATCGAATACCGCATCCGCCGCACCGGCTCCCGGTGGTCGGCGACATCCTGGGCGCCGACGTCCGCACGCCGGTGCAGGACTCGATGAAGCTGGCGCGCCGGCTCGGGCCGATCTTCAGGCGCAAGGCGTTCGGCAAGGAGTTCGTCTTCGTGTGGGGCGCGGAGCTCGCCGCGGACATGGCCGACGAGTCGCGGTTCGCCAAGCACGTGGGCCTGGGCGTGGCCAACCTGCGGCCGGTCGCGGGCGACGGCCTCTTCACGGCGTACAACCACGAGCCCAACTGGCAGCTGGCGCACGACATTCTCGCCCCCGGGTTCAGCCGCGACGCAATGGCGGGCTACCACCCGCTGATGCTGGACGTCGCACGGCAGCTGACGGCGCGCTGGGACGAGCGGGAGGCGGCGGGCCTGGCGGTGGACGTGCCGGGGGACATGACGAAGCTGACGCTGGAGACCATCGCCCGTACCGGGTTCGGGCACGACTTCGGCTCCTTCGAACGGTCCGCGCCACACCCCTTCGTGTCGGCGATGGTCGGCACGCTCTCCTACGCCCAGCGGCGCAACGTCGTGCCGCCGCTGCTGGCCCCGCTCGTGCTGCGCGGCGCGGACCGGCGCAACGACGCGGACATGGCGTACCTCAACCGCACGGTCGACGCGGTGATCGCGGCCCGCCGCGCGGAGACCGGTTCGGAGTCGAACGGCATGGGTGACCTGCTCGACCGCATGCTGCAAGTGGCCCACCCGGAGACCGGGGAGCGGCTCACTCCGGAGAACATCCGCCGTCAGGTCATCACCTTCCTGGTCGCCGGGCACGAGACGACGTCCGGCGCGTTGTCGTTCGCGCTCCATTACTTGTCACGCTCTCCGAAAGTGCTCGCCCGCGCGCGGGCCGAGGTCGACGAGGTCTGGGGCGCGGACGGCGAGCCCGCGTACGAGCAGGTGGCCAAGTTGCGTTACCTGCGCCGGGTGCTCGACGAGTCGCTCCGCCTCTGGCCGACCGCTCCGGGGTTCGCCCGAGAGGCCCGCACGGACACCGTCCTCGGGGGTGAGCATCCGATGCGGCGCGGCGCGTGGGCGCTGGTCCTCGCGACGATGCTGCACCGCGACCCGGCCGCGTGGGGCGGGCACCCCGAGGAGTTCGACCCCGACCGGTTCGCCCCCTCGGCCGTACGCGCACGCCCCGCCCATGTCTTCAAGCCGTTCGGGACCGGTGCCCGCGCCTGCATCGGACGTCAGTTCGCGCTGCACGAGGCGACCCTGGTGCTCGGACTGCTGCTGCGCCGCTACGACCTGCACGCCGACCCGGGCTACCGGCTGCGCGTCGCCGAGCGTCTCACCCTGATGCCGGACGGCCTGACGCTGCGTCTGTCGCGCCGCGCCCGAGCCGCGTAGAGCGCCATTGTCAGACCCGTGCGCAAGAGTGGAGGTGGCATCCCCCGATGCCACCTTGCCATCCAGCGCAGAGGAGTCGCTCGACATGACCGGCACGACGTCCGAGGAACTGCTCGCCGCCCAGGCCTGCTTGCGCCTGCTGCACACGGCGCGCGCCGCACTCTCCGACTCCGCGTCGGTCTCCCCCGTGGCGGCGGCGACGCTGCTCGCGGGGCCCATCGCGGAGGCCGACGAGGCGCTGCGCCGCGCGGGCCTCGCGGGCAACGAGGCGGCGCTCATCGACCGGATCTACGACCTCGCGCCGCCTCCCCCGCGCTCCGCCGATCCGGGCCCGCCGTCCGGGGAGCGGTCGCGGATGTCCCACTCCTGCGCGGGAGAGGGCAGCGCGTCATGAGCGCGGACCAGGGCAACGCCTCGTACGGGCACAAGGAGTTCAAGCGCTCCAAGAGCCACTTCGCGGACCGCGTCACGGCGGACGGCAGGGACGGCTGGCCCGTGGAGGCCGGGCGGTACCGCCTCGTGGTGAGCCGGGCCTGCCCGTGGGCGGGCCGTTCCCTCATCTCGCGGCGGCTCCTGGGTCTGGAGGGCGCCGTCTCCCTGGCCGTCACCGACCCGATCCAGGACGATCGGAGCTGGCGTTTCACGCTGGACCCGGACGACCGCGACCCGGTGCTCGGCATCCGCTATCTGAGCGAGGCGTACGAAGCGCGGGAGACCGGCTATCCGGGTGGCGTCAGCGTTCCCGCGCTCGTCGACGTACCGAGCGGCAAGCTGGTCACGAACGACTTCCAGCAGATCACGCTGGACTTCGCCACGGAGTGGACGGCGCTCCACCGCGAGGGGGCGCCGGACCTGTATCCGGAGCCGCTGCGCGACGAGATCGACACGGTGATGGACGGCATCTACCGCGACGTCAACAACGGCGTGTACCGCTCCGGTTTCGCCCCGGACCAGGAGACGTACGAGTCGGCGTGCCGTGACGTCTTCCGCCGCCTCGACCTGGCCTCCGAGCGCCTTTCGAACCGCCGCTATCTGGTCGGGGACACGATCACCGAGGCCGACATCCGTTTCTTCTGCACGCTGGTGCGGTTCGACGCCGTCTACCACGGCCACTTCAAGTGCAACGTACGGAAACTCTCCGAGGACCGGGTCCTCTGGGCCTACGCACGGGATCTCTTCCAGACCCCCGGCTTCGGCGACACGATCGACTTCGACCACATCAAGCGGCACTACTACCAAGTGCACACCGGCATCAACCCGACCGGCATCGTGCCGCTCGGCCCCGACCCCTCGGGGTGGCTGACACCGCACCACCGCGAGGAGTTGGGCGGCCGCCCCTTCGGGGACGGTACGCCTCCGGGGCCTGTGCCTTCCGGGGAGGAGGTACCGGCGACGGGTCGCCCCTGAGGTCGCTCCGCGACGCGCCCCCCATGACATTCGGGTCACGGACGTGGCGTCGGCTCCTTGTCGGGCTTCCAGGTGAACTTGTCGCCGCCCACCCAGCGCACGGTGTCAGGGTCGTCGAGGTCGTGCACGGTGATGCCTGCCATGGCGGCGGCGTCGAGGACGTCCGTGACGGTCTTCGCCTTGCCCACCACCTCCCCGTCGATCTCCACGATCCGGAACGGGGGGTGGCCGGGCTGGACCCCGAGGACCGTGATCCGGGGATGCGCCATGTACAGGTAGCTTTCGGTCATGTCCGGAACTCTTCCATGACGCCCTCGGGACCCGCCTCGCCAGTCGTCCGCTCGGGCTAGAGGGTCGCGGCGCGGGGCCGCAGCGCCCGCTCGACCGCCTGCGCCACGTGCCCCGCGCCGTCCTCCGCCGCCAGCAGCCGGGCGAGGCGTCGGGCGGTGCGCGCATGCGTGCCCTCGCGCACGGCGCGACCGATCGCGTCGGCCAGGGCGGGTGCGGTGAGGTCCTCGAAGGGGACAGGAGCGGTCGCCGCCCCCAGGGACGCGAGGCGGGCGGCCCAGAACGGCTGGTCGGCCGCGACCGGCACGGGGACGGCGGGAGCGCCCGCGCGGAGCGCCGCCGCCGACGTGCCCGCCCCCGCGTGGTGCACCACGGCCGCCACCCTGGGGAACAGCAGGGCGTGCGGCACCTCACCGATCGTCAGGATGTCGTCGCCGGAGCCCGCGAGGCCCGCCCGTCCCGACTGCAGCACGCCGCGCAGCCCCGCCGTGCGCAACGCGCTCACCGCGATCTCGCTCAACCGCTCGCCGTCGCCCTCGCCGCCCGCCATGCTGCCGAACCCGATGAACACCGGTGGCGGCCCCGCACTGAGGAAGTCGTCGAGTTCCGGCGGCAGCCGGTCCGCCGGATCGTGATGCGGCCACCAGTTGCCGACGACCTCGAGGCCGGGGCGCCAGTCCGCGGGCCTCGGCACGACGGCCGGGCTGAAGCCGTGCAGCACCGGCCAGCGTGCCCGCTCCTGTCGGGCGCGGACACGGCCCGGCGCGGCGGCGGGCAGCGAGAGACGGGCACGCAGGTCGCGGACCGCGTCGGCGTAGACGTGGTCGACCATGCGGAGGGAGAACGCGCCGAGCGCGCGGTTCCCGATCCGGCCGAGCGACCGTGTGCCGCCGACGACCGGCGCGAACGCCCGGGTGGGATGCGTCGGTTGGAGGTACGCCCCCACCGCCGGTATGCGCATGGCCTCCGCCAGCTGCCAGCCGAGAGGCGCGGTGGTCGCGGAGAGCAGGAGGAGGTCGGCGCCGCGTACGGCGGCGTCGACGAGACCGCCGCCCAGCCCTTGCACGAAGGTCGAGGCCGACCGCATCAGCTCCGTGCGGCTGCCCGCGCGCCGGCCGGTCGCCGGGGAGTCCGGCAGCTCGCGGAAGCGCAGGCCCGCGGCCTCGACGAGCGGCGCGAAGGAGCGGTGGGAAGCGAGCGCGACGTCGTACCCGGCGGCGCGGAGCCCGGCGCCGAGGCCGGTGTAGGGGGCGACATCGCCGTAGGAACCGGCTGCGGTGATCAGTAGGCGTGTCATCGGACCTCTTCGGGCAGGGAGGAGCGGGAGGACTCGGAGGCGCGAACCCTGCCACCCTCACCCTCACCCTCAGGTTCAGGGTGAGGGTGGTGCAGACCGGTCTCGTTCTCAGGTCGACCCCGAGGTCCCGTGCGGCGCTCGGCGTTGGCCACTACCGCCGCGCGCAGATACGCGGCGAGCCCCGGCCGTTGTTGCGACGGCGGCACGACGAGCGCGAACGCGCGGGCGTCGGAGACGAAGTCGTCCGCGATGCGCCGGTGCATGTCGGACGGGCACGGCGTGAACCAGCGGGCGATGTGCCGCCGATGCGCCTCGGCCAGCTCCATTGCCCGCTCCCCACCCGCGGGCTCTTCGGCATCAAAGGCGGCGAGCAGCTCCTCCCGCCACCGCGCGGCCTCCCGCATGAGCTCCGCCCAGTCCTCCTTGGTGTGTTCGGCGGCACTCCGCATCGCCGTTCGATGCCCGGGGCTGTCCTGCCACTTCAGCCCGGCCTCGGTGGCGTAACTGAGATCGAACGCGACCTCGCCGAACACCTCGAACCGCTCCCGGGGGTCGAGGGTCACCCCGGTCCGCTGCACCTCCATCGCCCGCTCGGCGACCTCGACCAGCCGTTCCAGCCGGTCGATCTGTTCGCGCAGCGCCTGGCGCCTGGCCCGCAGCCGACCGAGGGCGTCGGCGTGCGGATCGGCCAGGATCTCGGCGATCTCGTCGAGGGTGAAGCCGAGCTCGCGGTAGAAGAGGATCTGCTGGAGCCGGGCCAGGTCGGCCTCGCCGTAGAGGCGGTAGCCGCTGTTGCTGCGCTCGCCGGGCGTGAGCAGTCCGGCCCGGTCGTAGTGGTGCAGGGTGCGGACGGTGACGCCGGCGAAGCCTGCGACCTGCCCGACGGTGTACCTCATGGACCTCACCTTTCGTCGACGCTCAGCGTGAAGCCTGACGCGACGTGAGGGTCAACCCGGGCCTTCGACCCCGAACCCCCCGCACGATCCCGCACCCCCCTACCCCAATTGGTAATGGTATCCATTTTCATATAGCGTGCGGACGTCCGCGAACAGCCCCCGACCATCCCACCCGGGAGGATCCCCATGGCCGTACCCAAACGGAAGATGTCCCGCAGCAACACCCGGCACCGCCGCGCCCAGTGGAAGGCGGCCACCGCGCAGCTCGTGCCCGTGACCGTCGACGGCGTCGCACAGATGGTGCCGCAGCGGCTGGTCAAGGCGTACGAGCGAGGCCTGATCCGCCCCAAGGACTAGGGCCTTTCGCCCGGCTCGGGCCGGGCTCGGATCAGTTGCCGCAGCAGGTGCGCGCAGGCCGCCGCCTCGTCCCCGTACCGGGCCAGCGGCTGGTGCGTGCCCCTCTCGTACGTCCCGACCTCCCACTCCCCGGCCTCGCCCGCCCCGCCCCCGTCTCTGCGCAGATAGACGAAGTCGGGGGGCGTGGGGGACGGCTCGTGGACGCCGTCGATCCAGTAGTAGCCGTCGGCGACCCCGGCGGCGCGCAGAGCCGCCGCGGCCTCACGGGCGTCCACAAGCCGCACTCCCGTCGCTAGCCGTTGGCGGGCTCGAGGTACCCGTGGTCCAGCAGCCACTTCACGTTCAGGCGCTGCCCCTCGCCCGGGTCCAGGAAGGCCGGGTCCAGCTTGATCTGCCGGCCACGCCCCGGCTGCTCGAACCATGGCGCGATGCTGCCCTGCCACACGTGGAACGGCTTGGTCACTTCGTAGACGCGGTAGTCGCAGGCGACGGCGGCGTCGCGGGTGTTGAGGTTCTGCGGGGGCAGGGCGCGCTTCGCGTACGGGTCGCCCGCGGGTGCGAGATACCCGCCGAACTCCGAGCCGAAGCGGTCGAGCTCCTCGCCCCGCTCCAGGAGCTCGCGGTGCTTGTCGATCCGGCCGTTGACGGTGTCGAAGCCGTCGTTGGGCGGGTACTTCCAGCTGCCGGTGTCCGCCGGGCCCTCCCAGTACTTCTTCAGGAAGGCCTTCGGCGACAGCTTGCCGGTCCGCTTCCAGTTCTTCAGGAGCGGGCCGACGGGACGCTCCCACTTCTTGGGCAGCCAGGCGGGTCCGAGGCGGGCGTCGCCGTGGAATTTTCCGGTGCACGGCTCGTGCGCCGCGCCGGCGGTGGCCGCCGGAGGCACGGGGGCGGCCGAGGCCGTGGCACTCGCGGCGGGTGCGGCCGTCATGGCGCCCGCGACGCCGAGCGCGGCAAGGACGGTACGAATCCGGATCATTCGGCTGTGGTCCACTCAACAACTCCCGGGGCATGTGTGTGCAGTCGACAGCAATCGCTCGCACAACGTATAGGAGTCGTGGCTCTCCGTTGTTCACCGTGGTCAACTCGCCGTGATGTGCGCCCCCGTTGGCCGATTCCCGGCGGTCTCCCCCCCCCTCTCCGCGCCGCCCCTCCCCGCCCGGTCGCCGCGCCGACGTGTGCGGCTCTTGTCCGCCGGCTCGTCCACACGGCACTGTGTGTCTGCCACATCCGTCACCACCGACGCACGAGGTGCAGGCATGACCAGCGGAACAGAGCGGGGCACGGGTTCGGAGAGCGGTCCCGGGCGGCGGCGGTTCATCGGTGCCCTGGTGGGGGCGGCGACCGCCGGAGCGCTTGCCTCCACCTCCGCCTGTGGCTCGCCGGGTCAGGCGAACCGGGAGCGTTCCGAGCTCACCCGCCGCAGTACCGCCTCCTCCGCGGCGCACCACCGGCGCCGCGAGGGACAGTTGTTCCTGGGGACGTACACCTCGCAGGCAGGGGGCGGCAAGGGCATCGGTCTGGCGACGTACGACGAAACGACGGGCCGCGTCAAGAGCACCGGCACGCTCACCGGCGTCCCCGACCCCTCCTATCTCGCGGTGCATCCGTCCGGCCGCACCCTCTACACCGTCAACGAGCGGGAGAAGGGCGGCGTGACCGCCATCGCGCTCTCCCACGACGGCGAGCACGACGTCCTCGGCACGCGCGACACCGGCGGCAACGGTCCTTGCCATCTCTCCGTGCATCCGAGCGGCCGTTGGCTGCTCAGCGCCAACTACGGGTCGGGCAGCGTGGCCGTCCATCCCGTCGAGGCGTCGGGCGCGCTCGGCGAGCGGACGGACCTGGTCACGCACTCCTCGCCACCGCCGGGCCCCGGCCAGCAGGGGCCGCACGCCCATCAGATCGTCACGAGCCCGGACGGCCGCCACGTCCTGGCCGTCGACCTCGGCAACGACACGCTCTACACGTACCGCCTCGACGAGAAGGCGGGCACGCTCCGCCGCGTGGCGCAGGCGAGCCTGCGGCCGGGCGCGGGCCCGCGCCATCTCACCTTCCACCCTTCGGGCCGCTTCGCGTACGTCGCCGACGAGCTCGACAACACGGTCGTCGTCTGCGCGTACGACCCCGCCACCGGCCGCCTCACACCCGGCGAGCCGCAGTCGACCGGCACGGGCGAGGGCACCAGTTATCCGGCGCAGATCGTGGTGACACGCGAGGGCCGCTTCGCCTTCCTCGCCAATCGCGGGCACAACAGCATCACGCGGTACGCGATCGAGGGCGACGGCGCGCGGCTGCGGCTCCTCGACACGGTGCCGGTCGGCGGGGACTTCCCTCGGCAGCTGTCGTTTTCCCCGTCCCAGCGGCTGCTGTTCGCCGCGAACCAGAAGTCGAGCTCGGTGAGCGTCTTCCGGGTCGACGCGGGCAGCGGCGCACTCCGCCTCGCGGGCAAGCCGTTCGCCTCCCCGATCGCGGTGTGCGCGCTGCCTCTCTGACGTCGCGTAGTCCCTGGCGGGTCAGTTGGACGTCAGACCGCCGTCCACGGCAAGCGCCGTCCCGGTGGAGAACGAAGCGCGGTCGCTGCACAGCCACAGGGCGGCCTGGGCGATCTCGACCGGGTCGGCCATGCGCTTCTGCATCTGCCGGGCGACGAAGGCCTGTTCCAGCTCCGGGTGCGCCTCGACGGCGTGGCTGATCATCTCCGTGCGTGTGGTGCCGACGACGAGCGTGTTGATGCGGATGTCGTGCGCGGCGTACTCGGCCGCGGCGGCCCGGGTCATGCCGAGCACCGCGTGCTTCGCGGCGACGTAGGGCACGGGTGCTCCGGTGGCCACCATCGCCGCCGTGCTGGCGGTGTTGACGATCGCGCCCTTGCCCGCTTCGAGCATGACGGGGATCTGCGAGCGCAGGCAGTTCCAGGTGCCGCGCACGTTGACGTCCATCGTCCGCTCGAAGACGTCCTGGTCGAGTTCGTGCAGCGGCAGCATCTGCGATCCGGCGTAGCCCGCGTTGTTGAAGGCCGCGTCCAGGGCGCCGAAGTGTTCGCGTGTCGCGTCGACGGCGCGCCGCACGTCCTCGGCGTTCGCGACGTCGCCGACGCTGACGGCCGCGCGGCCGCCCGAGTCGTTGATCTCCTGGGCGAGTTGCTTCAGTGTGTCCTCGCGGCGGGCCATCAGCAGGACGGCCGCGCCCTCGGCGGCGAAGAGCCGTGCGGCGGCCTCGCCGATCCCGCTCGAAGCCCCCGTGATCATGACGGCCTTGCCGGCCAGCATTCCATTCGTGTCGGTCATGCCGCGAGTAAAACCCGTACGGGGCCGGACCACACCCCTCGAAGATCATGAGATGCCCCACAGTTGCCGGGTTGCGGCAGGAGCGTTCCCTGCACACCCGCACGCGTGGCTGGATATCGCGCGAACCCTCCCCAAAGCCTTGGCCAGAGGCAGCACGGCCCGTACTTGACGATGTACTGTCACGCGCGAGCGAGCATCGGAACCGATCCCCCACGCACGCGAAAGGACAACGATGCAGCACTTCAGACGCCTTGTCACAGCCATCGCGGCCACGGCGGCCGCCCTGACCGCGGCGCCCGCCGCGAACGCCGTGTCCACGCATGACACGGTCGCGGCCGAGAACGCATCCGCCGTGGTGACACTCCGGTACGACGACAGCCAGGCCAGGGGCTGGGAGACGGCGATCGCCGCCGGAGTCGCCTCGTGGAACAACAACGTGGACAACGTCAAGCTGACCAAGGCCCAGCCCGGCACCCGGGCCGAGATCCAGATCGTCGCCACCAGCGGCTGGCCGCAGGCGACGATCGGCCCGGTCAGGCCGGGCGGCCGAGGCCGCGTCGAATTGGGCAGCCAGGCGGTCGGCCAGGGGTATGACAAGACCCGCATCGCAGCCCACGAGATCGGGCACAACCTGGGGCTGCCCGACACCAAGCCCGGCCCGTGCTCCCAGTTGATGTCGGGCTCCACCGGCGGCGTCAGCTGCAAGAACGCCGTGCCGAACGCGGCCGAGCAGGCGCGCGTCGAGGGCTTCTACGCCAACGGCGCCGCAACACGCGTACCGGCGAGCGGCCAGCTGGTGGTGGACGCGCCCTAGGGCCTGTGTCGGAGGTCCCGTAAATCCCCTGCGGTCCGGTGCCCGGCCGTGACACCCTCGGCCGGGCATCTGCGACGGGTGATACGGAGTCCTGGCTGGTGGAAGAGAACGGCGGACCGGAGGTGCGGCTTCTCGCGGCGGTGCGGGCCGGGGATGTGGAGAGGGTGCAGGACCTGCTCGGCGCAGGGGCGGATCCGGACGCCGTTGACGAGGACGGGCTGCCCGCGTTGTGCGTCGCGGTCGCGGCCTACGACGCGCCGGTCGCCCGCGCCCTCGTGGACGGTGGCGCCGCTCCGGACCGTGTGCTGCCCGACGGGACGACGCCGCTGTGGCGTGCGGTTGACGGTGGTTCACACGCGGTCTTCGAGGCCGTGCTCGGTGAGGAGACCTCGCTGTGGCTGTCGGCGTCCCGAGGCGCGGCGCTCATCGCTCTGGCCACGGACTGGTACGAGACAGGCGCCGCCGAGGTCTTGCGGCGCAGGACCGGTGCGACGGGGCCCGTCACCACCTCCCGGGTCGAGGACGACGAGTACGACTGGGTGGACGAGGTCGCACTCGGCGGTCTCGTCGTGCGCGCCGGGCACGGCGCCATCCTCAGCACCCTCGAGGTCGCCTGCCGCACTCCGGCCCCCGTCGACGAACTGATCGCCCGTGCCGTCCGGCAGCCGGACGGCAAGCACGTCGACTGGTCGGCGGTCCACTGGCTCCTCGTGCGGCGACGTGACGACGCGTCATGGTCAGCCGTTGTCGCCCACCGCCACCACCCGGACCCGGCCCACCGCAGGTTCGTCGCCGACTGTCTGCGGACGCGCTCGTTCTGCGACGTCGACCACCCTCAGTACGGAAAGCGCGAGACGGAGGTCCTCGCGGCCTGGTCCGCCGAGGAGACGGACAGCGGCGTTCTCGCCAAGGTGCTGGGCGCGTTCACGGAGTTCGAGCATCCCGGCCTGGAGGCCGCGGGGCTGCGCCACGTCGGGCACCCGGATGCGCGCGTGCGACGCGAAGTGCCGTACGCGTTCCTGACACACGGCGGCCCACTCTCCCCTGCGGGCCGGGAGGCCCTGCTCTCCCTCGTCCGCGACCCGGACACGGAAGTGCGGCTCAGGGCCTGCTGGGTGAGCGGGGGCGACGCGACGCTCCGCCCCGAGGTCACCCGGGCGCTGCTCCCCATGACCGAGGACCCGGACCCCGCCGTGCGCCGCCGGGCGACCGAGATCCTGGCCGCTTCCCCGGACCGCACACCGGCCGTCGCGGACGCGCTGACGGCGATGCTGGACGCCGACGACCAACTCGTCCGTCTGGAGGCCGCGTGGGGTCTCGCCCGCCGCGACGATCCGCGCACCGAGGAGGCGTACGAGCGCGTGGGTCCGCTCGGTCCGGGGTTCGAGCACGATCACCGGCCCGGTGAACTCCTGCACTACCGGTGGCGCAGGCAGGACGCCGGGGCGGGGGCCTCCGCTACGGCTTCGTGAAGACCACGTCCGCCGCCCGCGGCACGATCTCGACCTCGTCCCCGAGCGTCCACTCCGCGACACGCGACACCGTCGCCGCGGGCACCACGTCGCTGATGCCCTCGGCGGCCGGAATGTCATAGGTCGCGTGGGCGTCGTGCGGCAGGACCACACGGAAGCCGAGCTCCAGCGCGGTGCTCGCCGTCGCCCTGACGCACATCTCCGACATCACGCCGCAGACGGCGATTTCCCGCACGCCCGCGTCCCGCAGCAGCGATGCGAGCGGACTGTCCTCGAAGCCGTCGTCGACGGTCTTGCGCAGGACGACCTCGCCCCGGTCCGTGTCGGCGGGCAGGTGGATCTCCCAGCCGGGGGTGCCCGGCTCGTCGGAGGTGCCGGGCTCCCCGTCGTTCTGCAGCTGCACGACGACCGCGCCGCTCTCACGTGCACGCGCCAACAGGCCCCGCACGCGGTCCAGGAGGCGCTCCGCGTCGGGCACGGCTCCGTCGCCCCCGACGAACGCGGTCTGCATGTCGATGATGATCAGTGCCTGGACGGGTGCGATGGTCCCGTCGGGGGCGAGGGGCGAAGTGGAGTGCGTGGGCTTCGGCTGGTTCGTCACCCCGCCATCATCCCTACGAGACGTAAGACCTCAACTTGATTAATGTACGGGGGTATGAGCACGGACCTGACCGTTCTCCTCGTCGTCGCCGCCGTTCTGGCCGCCGCGACTCTGGCCGTCGCGGTCGCTCTGCTCGTACGACTCGTCCGGACCCGCCGCGCCCTGCGCAGAGCCGGCCTGCCCGTCGAGCGGCAGTGGGTGTTCTGGGCCGCGGTCGCCTACCTCGTGCTGCCGACCGACCTGGTGCCCGACCCCGTGTATCTGGACGACATCGGGGTGCTGCTGCTCGCGCTGCGGTCGATGCGGTCAGCCTCCGACGGGCCGCCCGCGCCGCGCGGTTGAGAGGCGTGCCTTCATGAGGAGGGCGTGCATGCACTCCGTCACCTGCGTGACGTCCTCCACGAGCTGGTGGAACGGGAGGCGTACGTCGGCCTGGCCGCGTGCGCGCTCCAGACGCAGGGAGATCCCGTGCCGGTCGAGGGCGAGCGGGCGGACCCGCACCACCCCTTGCAGGCTGTCCGGGCTGATGAGGCGGGTGAGCTGCTCGACGGCCTCCGGGTGGGCGTCGGCGAGATGCGTGAGCAGCCGCGACTCCGCCTCGGCCAGCGGATCGGGCACCGTCAGGGCGAACTCGTCGAGCTCCACGCCCTGACGCTCCCCGGTGGAGTCGTGCAGCACGGCGCACGTCGGCTCGAAGACGAGGTGCTCGCCGTCGTACCCCAGCGTCCCGGAGAGCCACAGCCGGGCGCGGATCCGGTCCCGCAGCGGCACCGGGGAGACGTCCGCGAACTCGATCAGGGTGGACGGTTCGCCGCGCGGCGCGCAGATGACGGCGGCGGCGAGCGCGCTGTCCTCGGGCGGTGACAGCAGAATCCTGCCATCCTCGGTCACCGTGTGCGCGCCCACGAGTTCGTCCCTGCCGATCTCCGTGGTCACCGCGCAGGACCACGCGGTGGCGAGCACGGAACGAGCGCGTGCCGCCGCTGTGGGCACGGTCGTGCTGCTGTGACGGACACCCATCCTCAACCTCCATTAGGTAAGCCTTGCCTAACTTATCGAAGATTGCTGAACAGGGCCAGTACGCGTCTCGGCCCCGCGCGGCGAACCACGCGGGGCCGAGAAACGTACGGAGAGGCGGGTGAACAGGAGGTCAGTGCCCCCTGGCGAGCCACTCCTCCAGATGCGGCGCCTCCGCGCCGACCGTCGTGCTGTCACCGTGTCCGGTGCGCACCACCGTCGCGGGCGGCAGCGTCAGGAGCCGCTCCTTGATGGACTTCACGATCGTCGGGAAGTCGCTGAACGAACGGCCCGTGGCACCCGGGCCGCCCGCGAACAGCGTGTCGCCGGTGAAGACCGTGCCGAGCGCGGGCGCGTGCAGGCTGACCGCGCCGTGGCAGTGGCCCGGCGTGTGCAGCACCTTCAGGACCGCGCCCGCGACGGCCAGTTCCTGTCCGTCGGAGAGCTCGCCGTCCGGGGCGCGGTCGGGGTGCGTCCGCTTCCACAGCTCCATGTCCGCCGGGTGCAGCAGGATCGGCGCGCCCGTGCGGGCCGCGAGCGCCGGCGCCGCGTCGATGTGGTCGTCGTGGGCGTGCGTGCAGACGATCGCGACCAGGCGCCGGTCTCCCACCGCGGCCGCGATGGCGTCCGCGTCGTGCGCGGCGTCGATGACGACGCACTCGTCGTCGTCGCCCACGATCCACACGTTGTTGTCGACGTCCCACGTGCCGCCGTCCAGGGAGAACGTCCCCGACGTGACGACGTGGTCGATGCGCACGCCGGACGCGTCGCTCTTGGTCTCGGCCGCCATCAGAACATCACCACCGAGCGGAGGACGTCGCCGTGGTGCATGCGCTCGAAGGCCTTCTCCACGTCTTCCAGGGCGATGGTCTCCGTGACGAACGCGTCCAGGTCCAGGCGGCCCTGCCGGTACAGGTCGATGAGCATCGGGAAGTCGCGGGACGGCAGGCAGTCGCCGTACCAGCTCGACTTGAGGGCCCCGCCCCGCCCGAACACGTCGAGCAGCGGCAGCTCGATCTTCATCTCCGGCGTCGGGACGCCGACCAGGACGACCGTGCCGGCCAGATCACGGGCGTAGAAGGCCTGCTCGTACGTCTCCGGGCGGCCGACCGCCTCGATGACGACGTCGGCTCCGTTGCCTCCGGTCAGCTCACGGATCGCCTCGACGGGGTCGGCGGAGCGGGAGTTGACGGTGTGCGTGGCGCCGAGGCCCTTCGCCGTCTCCAGCTTCTTGTCGTCGATGTCCACGGCGATGATCCGCGCGGCACCCGCGAGGCGGGCGCCCACGACCGCGGCATTGCCGACGCCGCCGCAGCCGATGACGGCGACCGAGTCGCCACGGCCCACGTTGCCGGTGTTGATGGCGGCGCCGATGCCCGCCATGACGCCGCAGCCGAGGAGACCGGCCGCGGCGGGCGACGCCTCCGGGTCCACCTTGGTGCACTGCCCGGCGGCGACGAGGGTCTTCTCGGCGAAGGCGCCGATGCCGAGCGCGGGCGACAGCTCGGTGCCGTCCGTCAGGGTCATCTTCTGCTTCGCGTTGTGCGTGTCGAAGCAGTACTGGGGGCGGCCGCGCAGACACGCACGGCACTGCCCGCACACCGCGCGCCAGTTCAGGATCACGAAGTCGCCGACCGCGACCTCGGTGACGCCCTCGCCGACCGACTCGACGACGCCGGCGGCCTCGTGCCCGAGCAGGAACGGGAAGTCGTCGTTGATGCCGCCCTCGCGGTAGTGCAGGTCGGTGTGGCAGACCCCGCACGCCTGGATCCTCACGACGGCCTCTCCCGGCCCCGGATCCGGGACGACGATCGTCTCGATCCGCACCGGCTCGCCCTTCGTGCGTGCGATCACGCCCTGCACCTGCTGCGCCATGACTTCAGCCCTTCTCTGTCTGCACGTCTTACCCCCACATCGTTACAGGTCGAACACGTCGGCACAGCACTCCCTCCGCTCCTTTCGGAGACCGCGGGCCCCGCGATCTAGGGTGTGGCCGTGCGCAACCTCGCCGCCCAGACCCTGCTGCCGGTCGACACGGCACTCGCCGTCGCCCTGCTCGTGCTGCTCCTGGCCGCCGCGACGGCGGCGGCCGTCTTCCGGCTCGCCCCCGACGGCTCGCGCGGCCGGGCGCGGGAGATCGTGGTCGCGGGCATCCGCGCCACCGCGCAGCTCGCCGCCGCGTCCCTCGTCATCGCCTGGGTCGTGCACCACACGGCCGCGCTCTACGCCTTCCTCCTCCTCATGTTCGCCGTGGCGACGCGCACCGCGGGCCGCCGCGTCACGCCGAATTCCACCTGGTGGTGGGCGGCGCTGCCCGTCGCGGGGCCCGTCGTCCCGGTCGTCGCCGGACTGACCCTCGCGGGCCTGCTCCCGGTACGAGGCGTCGCGATCATCCCCGTGACGGGCATCCTCATCGGCGGCGCGCTCACCGCGACGGTCCTCGCGGGCCGCCGCGCCCTCGACGAACTGCACACGCGGTACGGCGAGTTCGAGGCCGGCATCGCCCTCGGCCTGCCCGACCACGACGCACGCATCGAGGTCATCCGCCCCGCCGCGTCGGACGCGCTGCTGCCCGGCCTCGACCAGACCCGCACGGTGGGCCTGGTCACCCTGCCCGGCGCGTTCGTCGGCATGCTCCTGGGCGGCGCGTCCCCGGCGATGGCCGGAGCGGTGCAGCTCTTCGTGCTCATCGCCCTGATGGCGGTCCAGGCGAGCGCGGTGGCGCTGACGGTGGAACTGGTCGCGCGCGGCCGCCTGCACCGGGCCGCCCCGCCCTCTGCTCCCCCTGCTCCCGCTGCTCCCACGAGAGGAACCTCGCCGCGGCCGCGGTGACCCGCCCCGCCCTGCGCGACGCGTCCGCGGCGCGGTCCCGGTCCTCGGCTCCCCCGGCATCCGTCCCGGGCTCCGCGCGTCGACGCGCGTTCGTGCGCCTGCTCAGCCGGACGGTACGACGCGTCACGAACGCCACCCCCTCCGCAGCCCCCTCCGCACGCCCTTGCGCACTCCTTTCCGCAGGCACACGAACGCCGGGACCACACTGTCCGCGTCGGCGTCGTGCAGCAGATGCCGCATCTCGGCCGCCTCACCGTCCCGGATGCGCCGTTCCCGTTCGTCCTTCGCCAGGTCCAGTTCTGCGACGGTCGCCACGTCTCCCCCTCCAGCGGTACCCGAATACGCACTCCCCCAGGATTCGGAGCTCCGGGGGCCGGGGATTGGGCGGAGGCCGAAGCGTATGCTCCGGATCATGTCTGTCTACGAAGCGGTGGAAATCGAGAATCTGCAGGGCGGCGCCGCCGACCTGCGCCAGTACGAGGGCAAGGCCGTGCTGGTCGTCAACGTCGCCTCCAAGTGCGGGCTCACTCCGCAGTACGCGGGTCTGGAGCGCCTGCACGAGCAGTACGCGGCGCGTGGCTTCAGCGTGCTCGGCGTGCCCTGCAACCAGTTCATGGGCCAGGAGCCCGGCACCTCGGAGGAGATCGCCGAGTTCTGCTCGGCGACGTACGGCGTGACCTTCCCGATGACGGAGAAGGTCGACGTCAACGGCGAGAACCGGCATCCGCTGTACGCGCGGCTCGTCGACACGGCGGACGCGGAAGGGCACACGGGCGACATCCGCTGGAACTTCGAGAAGTTCCTCGTCGACCCGTCCGGCAACGTCGTCGCCCGCTTCTCCCCGCAGACCGAGCCCGACGCCCCCGAGCTCGTCGCCGCCGTCGAGAAGCACCTGCCCGCCTGACGAGGCCGACGCGTCGAGCGGGGCCCGCCTCCGGGGGCGAAGCACCACTTCCTCCCGGCGGCTCGGCCCCGCCCCGGACTCAGCGCCCCTTCCGCGCAAGCGAAGTGACGGCGCGACACCTCCGGCCGGAGCAGCGATACCTCCTACCGGTCCAAGCAGATCTGCGGACTCCGGGCAGCGCTCATACGGTGACTGAATGGTCATCAGGTACCTTTCGCGCCCCTCCTCCGTCCGCACCGCGGCCCTCGCCCTCGGTGCTCTGGTCCTCCTGTCCTCACCGGCCGCCGCGACCGAGGCCCCGGCCGAACCCGCGCCGCCGCGGCCCGTCCCGGCGTACTCCTCGACCCTCCTCGACCGGCCGGGCACCCAGGTCCGGCTCGGTCCGGGCGCCCCCGCCGTTCCCGGCAACGTGTCCGCGCTCGCGTGGGTGGTGGCCGACGCCCATACGGGCGAGGTGCTCGGCGCGCGGAACGCGCACCGCAGGCTGCCGCCCGCCTCGACGCTCAAGTCGCTCTTCGCCCTGGCGACGCTCCCCCGGCTCGACGCGGACGCACGGCACGTCGTCGCGCAGCACGAGCTCGACCAGGTCGGCGAGGGGAGCAGCATGGTGGGGGTCGCGGAGGGGCGCGCCTACCGGGTCGCCGACCTGTGGCGCGGCGTGTTCCTCAGCTCCGGGAACGACGCCGTGCACGTCCTCGCACGCCTCAACGGCGGTCTGGACAAGACCGTTCGGGAGATGCGCGCCAAGGCCCGTGAGCTGGGGGCGCGCGACACACACGTGGTGTCGCCCGACGGCTACGACGCCGCGGGGCAGGTCTCGTCGGCGTACGACCTGGCGGTCTTCGGCAGGGCGGGGCTCGCGGATCCGGAGTTCGCCCGGTACTGCTCGACCCGTGTCGCACAGTTTCCGGCGGGCGGCTGGTCGTATCCGATCCAGAACACCAACCGGCTGCTGACCGGCGCGGACGGTGTGGCGGCGTACCCGGGGCTGCTCGGCGTCAAGAACGGCTACACGAGCCATGCGGGCTCCACCCTCATCAGCGCGGCCCAGCGCGGTGGGCGCACGCTCGTCGTGACGGTGATGAACCCGCAGGCGGGCGGCGGGCGGGCGGTGTACGAGGAGGCCCGGTCGCTGCTCGACTGGGGGTTCGGGGCGGCAGGGAAGGTACAACCGGTGGGTTCGCTGGTGCCGCCGGAGGAGAGCGGGCCCGCTCCCAGCCCGGCGCACGCGGGCGGACAGGCCGCGTTGGCCGTGGGGCCCGACGACTCCGAATGGCCCGCGGTCCTGATGGTCGCCGCGGGCTCGGCCGTCCTGCTCGCGGGCTGCGTCATGGCCGTGCGGCGACGGAGGGCTACGGTGGCCCGACGCAGGGACGTGCGGCGCGTCGGCGACTGAGACATGCGGGGAGGTCGTGCGGTGAGTGATCTGCTGGGGGTGGCCGTACTCGGGGCGGGCCACATGGGCGCCGACCACGTACGGCGGATCGGCGGAACGGTGGGCGGAGCCCGCGTGGTGGCGGTCGCGGACCCGGACTCGGAGCGGGCCGAGGCGGCGGTGGCGGGGCGCGCGGGGGTGTCCGTGCACCGGGAGGCGCAGGACGCGCTGCGTGCGCCCGGGGTGGAGGCGGTCCTGGTGGCCTCGCCGGAGGCGGCGCACGAGGAGGCCCTGTTGGCGGCCTGCGCGCGCGGCCTCCCGATCCTCTGCGAAAAGCCGCTGACCCCCGATTCGGCCTCGGCCCTCCGGGTCGTGGGGGCGGAGGCGCGCCTCGGTCGCCGACTGATCCAGGTGGGGTTCATGCGCCGGTACGACGCCGAGTACGCGGCGCTGAAGGCGCTCCTCGACTCGCGTGACCTGGGGCGGCCCCTGCTGCTGCACTGCCGCCACCGGAACGTGTCCTCGCCCGCTCACTTCACGTCGTCGATGCTGATCAGCAGCTCCGTCTCCCATGAGATCGACGCGACGCGGTGGCTGCTGGGGCAGGAGATCACCGCGGTGACGGTGATGCGCCCCGCACCGTCGGCGGGTGCCCCGGAGGGTCTGCTCGATCCGCAACTGGTGCTCTTCGAGACGTCCGGAGGCGCGGTCGTCGACGTGGAGATCTTCGTCAACAGCGGATTCGGCTACGAGGTGCGGTGCGAGGCGGTCTGCGAGCGGGGCAGCGCGCAGATCGGGGACGCGCACACGATGGTCGTCAGGACGCCGGGGCGGGCGTACGAGGACGTGGCGCAGGACTATCTGGTGCGGTTCGCCGACGCGTACGACCGGGAGGTGCGGGCGTGGGTGGCCGCCGCCCGGCGGGGCAGGGCCACCGGGCCGAGCGCGTGGGACGGATACGCGGCGGCGGCCGTCGCCGAGGCAGGGGTGGCCGCGCTGCGGACGGGTGCGCGGGTGTGCGTGGAGATGGCCGAGCGGCCCGCGTTGTACGGCTGAGGAGTCGGCCCTTGCCTCGGTCGTCCTCAGACGCCGCCGAGGAGGCGTGAGAGTCCTTGGTCGAGTTCGAGGCTCTCCTCCTCGCCGCCCGCGGGCACGACGGCGTACGACCGCACGAGGAACCGGCGCAGCACGATCTTGTCGAACTGCACCAGGGCAAGCCCTTGGTGCGAGTGGAACTCCAGGACCGTCCGGGCCCGCCCGCACGGCCAGATGTGCACGTCGCCGCTGCCCGCGGGCGCGCTCATCCCCTCCTCCAGGAGCTCACGGGCGAAGATCCAGGTGACCTCCGCGCCGTCGAGCGACGCCTGCGAGGGGAAGACCATCTGGATGGCCAGGGGGTCCTCCGCGGAGTAGCGCAGGACGACGGGCAGAGCGCGTTCGCGACCCTCGGGGGTGATGAGACGGGCACGTGCGGGCTGTTCGAGGGTGACGGCCATGAGCGGGGCTCCACTTCTGGTTCTTCTGCGCTCGGTATGCGGTTGCGGGGACTCCTGTGCCCTTATGACCCCTGGCGAAGGGGTGTTATTACGCCAACTTGTCGAGATATGCATGTGACCTGCGTCACTCGTCTTCCTTCGCCCAGAACCCTCACGCCCGCCCGTGTGCCCACCACAGACGAATGCACGCGTGTCCGCGGGAAACATGCACCCCACCCGCCCCCGATGGAGGATGGCCTCATGCTGCTCGCCCGGCTCGCCCACGTGTCCAAGGAAGTGGCCGCCACCTCGGCGCGGTCCCGGAAGATCGCGCTGCTCGCCGAGTTGTTCCGGGCCGCCGAGCCGGACGACGTGCCGATCGCCATTCCCTATCTCTCGGGGCGGCTGCCCCAGGGGCGGCTCGGCATCGGATGGAGCACGCTGAAGCACGCGGTGCCGCCCGCCGACGAGCCCACGCTGACGGTGCGCGGTGTGGACGAGGCGCTGACGGCGATCGGGGCGGTCGGCGGCGCGGGGGCACAGGGGGAACGGAAACGGCTGGTCGGCGCGTTGATGGGCGCGGCCACCGAGGACGAACAGCGGTTCCTGATCGGCCTCCTGACCGGCGAGGTCCGTCAGGGTGCCCTGGACGCCGTGGCGGTCGAGGGGCTCGCCGTGGCCACGGAGATCCCGGCGGACGCGGTACGGCGTGCGGTGATGCTCGCCGGGTCCGTGAGCCCCGTCGCCCAGGCGCTGCTCGCGGACGGCGCGGAGGCCCTGGACGAGTTCCGGCTGACCGTGGGCCGTCCGATCCTGCCGATGCTCGCGCACAGCGCCGGTTCGGTCGCGGAGGGCATCGACAAGCTGGGGGCGTGCGCGGTCGAGGAGAAGCTGGACGGCATCCGCGTGCAGGTGCACAGGGACGGGGACGACGTACGCGTCTACACCCGCACCCTGGACGACATCACCGACCGCCTGCCCGAGCTGACCGCGGCCGCGCTCGGCCTGGAGGGCTCGCGCTTCATCCTGGACGGCGAGGTCATCGC
Source organism: Streptomyces venezuelae (assembly GCF_008642355.1). Classification (NCBI taxonomy): domain Bacteria; kingdom Bacillati; phylum Actinomycetota; class Actinomycetes; order Kitasatosporales; family Streptomycetaceae; genus Streptomyces; species Streptomyces venezuelae. The sequence continues at coordinate 7,877,898 of NZ_CP029193.1, read as the reverse complement.
GCTGGACGCGGACGGGCGGCCCCGGCCGTTCCAGGAGGTCGCGGGGCGTGTCGGGTCCCGCGTCGACGTGTCGGCGGCGGCGGCCGGGCTGCCGCTCTCCCCCGTCTTCTTCGACGCACTCTCCGTGTCCGGGCGGGACCTTCTCGACCTGCCGTTCGGTGAGCGCCACGCGGCACTGGCGGAGCTGGTGCCCGAGCCCATGCGCGTGCGGCGCACGCTCGTCACCGACCCGGACGACGAGCGGCAGCGCGGTGAGGCCCAGGAGTTCTTCGAGGCGACGCTGGGGCGCGGCCACGAGGGTGTCGTGCTGAAGGGGCTCGACGCTCCCTACAGCGCGGGGCGCCGGGGCGCGTCCTGGCTGAAGCTCAAGCCCGTGCACACTCTGGACCTGGTGGTGCTCGCCGCCGAGTGGGGGCACGGCCGCCGCACCGGGAAGCTGTCCAACCTGCATCTGGGCGCGCGGCGACCCGACGGCACGTTCGCCATGCTGGGCAAGACCTTCAAGGGCATGACGGACGCCATGCTCGCCTGGCAGACCGAGCACCTGCAGGGCCTCGCGGTCGAGGAGAACGGCTACGTGGTGAAGGTGCGCCCCGAACTCGTCGTGGAGATCGCCTACGACGGCCTCCAGAAATCCACGCGCTACCCGGCGGGCGTCACCCTCCGCTTCGCCAGGGTCCTGCGCTACCGCGAGGACAAGTCCCCGGAGGAGGCGGACACCGTGGAGACGGTGTTGCGGAACGCTCCGGGCGGAGCCTGACGACCCCACTGGATGGATTTTGCCAATCCTTGGCCCCGATAGGGTGACAGGCCGGGGGAGATCCATCCATTACGCAAGGGGAGAAGCTGTGCCCGCCTCACGCCTCAGCCGTACGCCGCTTCCTGGCATCGGCATCCGGTACGACCTCACGACCCGAGAACAGCAGCGCCTCTCGGTGATCGCGCACCGGGACGGAGCACGGACGCTGAGCGCCTACCGGTCCGACGACCCGGACGAGTGCGCGCTGTCGACGCGACTGAGCTCCGGCGAGGCCGACGCGCTCATCGACGCCCTCATGCCCTCGCACCACAGCCCGACCCTCCTGCACACCACGGACCTGGGCCTGGTCGCCGAGCGCGTCCTGCTCTCGGCGACCTCGCACTGGAACGGCCGGCTCCTCGGCGAGACCCGGATGCGGACCGAGACGGGCGTGTCGATCGTGGCCGTCCTGCGCAGGGCCGACGCCATTCCGTCGCCCGCGCCCGACTTCCGCCTCGCGGGCGGGGACACGCTGATCGTCATCGGCACACGCGAAGGCGTCGAGACCGCCGCGACGATACTCGGGCGGGAGTGACCGCATGCATTCCGCTGTCTTTCTGATCGAGTTCGGCGCGATCATCCTCGCCCTCGGCCTGCTCGGCCGGTTCGCGGGCCGCTTCCAGTTCTCGCCGATCCCGCTGTACCTGCTCGCCGGACTCGCGTTCGGCGAGGGCGGACTGCTGCCGCTGGGTGCCAGCGAGGAGTTCGTCGCCATCGGCGCCGAGATCGGCGTCATCCTCCTGCTGCTGATGCTCGGCCTCGAATACACGGCCAACGACCTGGTCAGCAACCTCAAGACGCAGTACCCGGCCGGTCTGGTCGACTGCACCCTCAACGCGCTGCCAGGCGCCATCGCCGCGCTGCTCATGGGCTGGGGCCCGGTCGCCGCCGTGGTGCTCGCCGGCGTCACCTGGATCTCGTCGTCCGGCGTCATCGCCAAGGTCCTCGGCGACCTCGGCCGCCTCGGCAACCGCGAGACGCCCGTCATCCTCAGCGTGCTGGTCCTCGAAGACCTGGCGATGGCCGTCTATCTGCCCATCATCACCGCCCTGCTGGCGGGCGTCGGCCTGGCGGCCGGCAGCCTCACCCTCGCGATCGCGCTGGGCGCCGCCGGAATCGTCCTCTTCATCGCGGTGCGCTACGGACGGCTCATCTCGCGGTTCGTCTCCAGCGACGACCCCGAGAAGCTGCTCCTGGTGGTGCTTGGTCTGACCATCCTCGTCGCGGGGATCGCGCAGCAGCTCCAGGTGTCCGCCGCCGTCGGCGCGTTCCTGGTCGGCATCGCGCTGTCCGGTGAGGTCGCCGAGGGTGCGCACTCGCTGCTCGCGCCGCTGCGCGACCTCTTCGCGGCCGTCTTCTTCGTCTTCTTCGGGCTGCACACCGATCCGTCGAGCATCCCGCCGGTGCTGCTGCCCGCGCTCGCGCTCGCCGTCGTCACCGCCCTGACGAAGATCGCCACCGGTTACTGGGCGGCCCGCAGGGCGGGCGTCTCGGTCAAGGGCCGCTGGCGTGCGGGCGGTGCGCTGGTGGCGCGCGGCGAGTTCTCGATCGTCATCGCGGGACTCGCGGTCGCGGCGGGCATCGAGCCCTCGCTCGGGCCGCTGGCCACGGCGTACGTCCTGATCCTCGTGATCGTCGGACCGCTGACCGCCCGCTACACGCAGCCCATCGCGGGATACGTGGGCGGCGTGCTGGCACGGCGTCGCACGCCGGCCGCCGAGTCCGTCCAGGTTCCCGCTCCCCGGGACACGGCCGAGGCCCTGGACGGGCAGGACGCGGCCGACCGTTCGTAGGGTCGGCCGACGCCTTGCCGCGACGGGCGGCACACGGGGGACTCCTCCGCGTGCCGCCCGAGGCGTCGACCGGCTACCAGCCGATGCATCTGGGCCGGAAGGCCGCGTCGGCGGGGCCCTCCCGGTCCAGCGCGTTCAGCACCCACTGCGCGACGACGGGGTCCTTCGTCGCCTGATCGTGCATGAACGGGTCCAAGGGGCACCGGTCCTGCAGCACCACGTTCGTGACGTATTCCCCGGGACCGTTCAACAGGGCGCTGGTGTACGGGACGACCACCTCGTCGTACCGCGTGGTGACGACCGTGTAGTCGGGCCCGGCCGGTGCCTCTGTCCCTTCGTTGAGCTCGGCGAGGAGCTCGGACCCTGTCATCTGGTCGAGGCAGGCCGGGCAGGCGATGTCGCCGAGCGGCTTCGCCAGGGGGTTCGACGTGCCGTGGTTGGACGGCACGATGCCGATCAGGTCGTCGACCTTGTCCGCGCCGTCGAGAAACTTCACGTAGTAGCGGGGCATCATGCCGCCCTGGCTGTGCCCGACGAGGTCGACCTTCGCCGCCCCCGTGGCGGCGCGGACGGCCTCGACGAAGTCCTTGAGCTCCGCGGCGGACCGCGGGACCGGAGCGGTCGCCATCTTCCCGTAGTTGAACGCGAAGACGCAGTAGCCCGCTCTCTTCAGCTTGGGCGAGAGCGTGGCCCAGTTCTCCGCCATCAGTTTGAACGTGCCGTTGACCAGGACGACGGGCTGCGGGTGCGCCGCGTCCGGCTTGCAGGACCAGTCGTTGGCGCCGCGGGGCGGGACATCCAGGACCGAGGCGGGCGCGGAGGCGGGGGCTGAGGAGGCGTGGGCCGGGGCGGCGAGCGCTGCGCAGGCGAGGACGAGGGCGGCCGCGCCGGTCAGCAGGGACCGTACGGCGTGACGGAGATGCATCGGCGTTCCCAACGGTGAAGGGGGAGATGGAGAGATCGGCGACGAACGTCGTTCGACAATGCCGACCGTTGGACGAGATCATTTTCGATGCGCACAGGCTGCGTCAAGGGGGTTACCGACCGGTACGTATTTTTCGTGCGCGGAACGAAACCTTCCGATCCCGGGGCGGCACAAGGGCAGTTCGGGCAGTTCACGGACTCGCCTCCCGCAGGCCCACCCCGGCCTGGCACGATGCTCTCCATGACCACTGGGCCGGCGTTCCGCCTCGCACGAGCCGCGATGTTCGCGGCCGTGTGCGTGGTGACCACGGCCCTCGGTCACACGGTCATGTCCGGTGCCACGCTGCCCTGGTGGGCCGTGGGGTACGCGTTCACCGCGACCGTCGCCGCCGCGTGGTGGCTGACGGGGCGCGAGCGCGGGGCGGCCGCCGTCATCGGCGCGACGGTCGCGGCGCAGCTCTGTCTGCACGAACTGTTCGGCCTGGCGCAACGGATGGCCGGTCCGTCGGGCGGGGGCGCGCCGGCCGGCACACGGGGTCACCCCGACGACGGCATGAACCACCTGAACCATCCGATGCCCATGAACGCGCCGTCATCCAGCGGCGGTTCGGGCGGATCCGGCTCGCCCGCTCCCTTTTCCGCGCACTCCGCCGCCATGCCCGACGACGGCCTGTCCCACTGGGTCATGTCCGTCTTCGGGCACAGCGGCTCCGGCATGTTCCTGGCCCACGTCGTCGCCGCGCTGATCTGCGCCCTGTGGCTGTGGCGCGGCGAGGCCGCCGTCTTCCGTACGGGACGTGCGCTCGCCGCGGCCGTGTTCGTGCCGCTGCGGCTCGTCCTCGCGGTCGTCGTCGCGGCCCTTCCGCCGACGCCGTCGCACGTCGCCACGCGTGTGCCCGTGCCGCGGCTGCGCGGGGTCCTTCTCCAGCACGTCGTATCGCGCAGAGGTCCACCGGTCCTTCCGGTCAGTTCCTGACACCGCCCGCACCCCTCGGTGCCGGTCGGATCTTCGGCGTCCGCGCCGTTCTCAGAACTCCCTTCACCGAAGGACCTTTTGTGATGACACCTGCCCTTTTGCGGTCCCGGCCCGGCACCGACCCGACCCGCGACGAGCTGACCACGCAGTGGGCGCTCGCGGCCCGTGACGGCGACGCCCACGCGTTCGAGCAGTTCGTGCGGGCCACGCGCCGCGACGTCTGGCGCTTCGTCGCCCATCTCAGCGGTGACCTGCACGGCGCCGACGACCTGACCCAGGAGACGTACCTCCGTGCCCTGACCGCACTGCCCGGCTTCGCCGCGCGGTCGAGCGCCCGCACCTGGCTGCTCGCCATCGCGCGCCGGGTCGTCGCCGACCGCTTCCGCTCGGCGGCGGCCCGGCCCCGCATCGCCGACACCGGCGACTGGCAGGCGGCCGCGGAACGTGCGCAGCCGCATGGCCTGCCGGGCTTCGACGAGGGCGTGGCCCTGCTCGACCTCCTGGAGACCCTGGACGCCCCGCGCCGCGAGGCGTTCGTCCTGACGCAGCTCGCCGGGCTGCCGTACGCGGACGCGGCGGATGCCGTCGGCTGCCCGATCGGCACGGTGCGGTCACGCGTGGCGCGGGCCAGGGAACGGGTGAGCGAGCTGCTGCTCGCGGCGGACGACGCGGCATAGCGGCCCGTGCCGCGACCGGGGCGCTCTCCACGGGCGGGCCCCGGTCGCGGCCCCCGAGCAGGGCGTTTAGCGTGGTGCGGGGGTGTCTGGAGGGCGTCGCCATGGACCGTGGACCCATACCCACGCCGGAACCCGCGCCGGAGTCCGCTCCGGTGACCAGCCCACCCGCGCACCGTGCCGGAGCATCCGTGCCGCACACGGGAGGCGGGCGGCACGAACACCGCTGGCTGATCCTCGCGGTGATCGGCATCGCCCAGCTCATGGTGGTGCTCGACGCGACGATCGTGAACATCGCGCTGCCCTCGGCCCAGAGGGACCTGGGCTTCTCCGACGGCAACCGCCAGTGGGTCGTCACCGCGTACGCGCTCGCCTTCGGCTCCCTGCTGCTGCTCGGCGGGCGCATCGCCGACCTGGTGGGCCGCAAGGTCGTCTTCCTCGCCGGGCTCGCCGGGTTCGCGGTGGCGTCCGCGCTCGGCGGCGCGGCGACGAGCTTCTCGATGCTGGTGGCCGCCCGTGCGCTGCAGGGCGTGTTCGGCGCGCTGCTCGCGCCCGCGGCCCTGTCGCTGCTCACGACGACGTTCACCGATCCGCGGGAGCGTGCCAAGGCGTTCGGCATCTACGGCGCGATCGCGGGTGCGGGCGGCGCGGTGGGACTGCTGCTCGGCGGCGTCCTCACCGAGTACCTGAACTGGCGCTGGTGCCTGTACGTGAACCTCGCGTTCGCCCTGGTCGCCATGGTCGGCGGCGCTCGGCTGCTGCACGCGGGCGCTCCCCCGGACCGGCCCAAGCTCGACGTGCCGGGCACGGTGCTGGTGTCGGCGGGTCTCTTCTGCATCGTGTACGGCTTCTCCAACGCCGAGACGCACGCCTGGAGTGATGTGTTGACCTGGGGGTTCCTGGTCGTCGGCGCGGTGCTCCTGGTGGCGTTCGCGTGGTGGCAGACGCGTGCCGCGCATCCCCTGCTGCCGTTGCGGGTCGTCCTCGACCGCGACCGCGGGGCGTCGTTCCTGGCGATGTTCATCTCGGGCGCCGGCATGTTCGGCGTGTTCCTGTTCCTGACGTACTACTTGCAGCAGATCCTCGCGTACACGCCCGTCAAGACGGGCCTGGCCTTCCTGCCCATGGTGGCGGTGATGGTGGTGGCCTCGGTGGTAACCACCAACAACCTGGTGCCGCGGGTGGGCGCGAAGCCGATCGTGCCGCTGGGCATGGGGCTCTCGGCGGCCGGTATGGCCTGGCTCACCGCCCTGGACGTGACCAGCGGTTACGCCGCGCACGTCCTGCCGCCGCTGCTGGTCGCCGGGCTCGGTCTCGGTCTGATCTTCGCGCCGGCGATGAGCATGGCGACGGCCGGTGTCGCGGCGCACGACGCGGGCGTGGCCTCGGCGATGGTCAACACCAGCCAGCAGGTGGGCGGTTCCATCGGCACGGCCCTGCTGAACACCCTCGCGACGACGGCCGCCTCGAACTACCTGGTGGGCAGGAAGCCGAGCCCCGAGGTGGAGGCGCAGGCGGCGATGCAGTCGTACTCGACCGCGTACTGGTGGTCGGCCCTCTTCTTCGCGATCGGCCTCGTCGTTACCGTGATCCTGTATCGCAGAGGGGCGCCGAGACCGACGGAGACGGGCGACGGCGCGGTCCACATGTAGGGCGGAGGCGCGATGGGTTCGGGCCCTGGCACGGAGCAGGCGGGCGGCGGGGTCGCCCTCGCCTCGGCCCGCGGCCGCTGGGTGCTGTTGTGCGCGGTGCTCGCGTCGGGCATGGCATTGCTGGACGGCACGGTCGTGAACGTCGCCCTCCCGACACTCGGCAAGGACCTCGGCGCGTCCCTCTCCGCCCTGCAATGGGTCGTCAACGCCTATATGCTCACGCTCTCCGCGCTGCTGCTCCTCGGCGGGGCGCTCGGCGACCGCATCGGGCGACGGCGCACGCTCGTGATCGGTGTGGTGTGGTTCGCGGCGGCCTCCGCGCTGTGCGGGCTCGCGCAGGACGCCGGGACGCTCATCGCGGCCCGTGCGCTCCAGGGCGTCGGCGGGGCGCTGCTGACGCCGGGTTCGCTGGCGCTGGTGCGCGCCTCGTACCGCCCGGACGACCAGGGCCGCGCGGTGGGCGCGTGGTCGGGGCTCGGCGGGGTGGCCGGGGCGGTCGGGCCGTTCCTTGGCGGCTGGCTCATCGACGGGCCCGGCTGGCGGTGGATCTTCCTGATCAACGTGCCGCTGGCGGCGCTGGTCCTCGTCGCGGTGCGGCACGTGCCGGAGAGCCGCGACGAGGCGGCGGCGCGGCAGCCGTTCGACGTGCCGGGCGCGTGCCTCGCCGCACTGTTCCTCGCGGGCGTCAGCTTCGCGCTGATCGGTGCGTCCGGGGACGCGTCGGCGGCCGGGGTGCTCCTGCCCGCGGTGCTCGGTCTCGCGGCCGGAGCGGTCTTCGTCCTGGTCGAACACCGCGTACGGAACCCGATGCTGCCGCTCGAACTGTTCCGCTCCCGGCTGTTCTCCGCGGCGAACGTGATGACGCTCTGCCTGTACGCGGCCATCGGCGGCATCCTGTTCATGCTGCCGGTGCAGTTGCAGACGACACTCGGCTACGACGCGTTGCAGGCGGGCACGGCGACGCTGCCGATCACCGTCCTGATGCTGCTCCTGTCCGCGTCGGCGGGCGACCTGGCACGGCGCCTCGGCCCGCGGCTCCCGCTCGTCGCGGGGCCGTTGGTGGCGGCCGCGGGGGTGCTCCTGATGCTGCGGGTACGGCCCGGCGCGGCGTACGTCACCGACGTCCTGCCCGCGGTGGTCGTCCTCGGCCTCGGCATGAGCCTCTTCGTGGCCCCGCTCACGGCGACCGTGCTGGCCTCGGTCGACGCGAGCCGCGCGGGGCTCGCCAGCGGCGTCAACAACACGGCGGCGCGCATCGCGCAGCTGCTGGTCGTCGCCGGGCTGCCGCTCGCGGTCGGCCTGTCGGGCACGGCGTACGCGGATCCGGACGCGATGAACGCGTCCTTCGGTGAGGCGGCGGTGGGCTGCGCGGCGCTGTTCGCCCTCGCGGCGGTCGCGGCCGCGGTGTTCGTCCGACCGGGCCGGACGGCGGCCTGGCACGAGGCGCAGGGCAGCGAGCCGCAGTGCAGGACGTGCTGCGGGGTCGAGGCTCCACCGCTGGAGCCCGGCGGGGAACGCGGACAACGGTGACGCTCCCGTGCACACGCGACCGGGCGGCGCGCCGGCGAAGGCGCACCGCCCGGTGCCTGGCGTCAGGGTCCCGCAGGTTCCGTCAGGTTCCGTCCCCGCGGGACACGGCTACGGATTTCAGTAGCTGTCGGCCATCCGCTTGAAGGCGGCCTTGGTCCCCGGCCCGGCGATCCCGTCGATCTCGCCCCGGTATTTCCAGTGCTTCTTCAGGTTGCGCTGCAACGCCTTGATCGTGTTGGGACCGACGACACCGTCGATGCGGTCGTTGTAGTCCCAGTGCTTCTCGAGGAAGCGCTGCATCGCCTTCCAGCTCTCGGTGCCGAGCTTTCCGTCGATGGAACCGTTGTAGCCGTACCCCCGCAGGCCGCCCTGGAGCTTCTTCGCCTGGGTGGTGCTCAGCCCGAGATTGTTCACCGCGAGCGGGGTGACCGCCTCGCTGCTCACCGTGGTCTTCGCGGCCGGCGCGTCCGCGGCGAAGGCGGCGCCCGCGCCCGCCACGCCACCGGCGGCGATGGCGACGGCAGCGGTGACGCTCACGAGCGTCCTCGTAGCAATGGTGGGTCGCATCCTGTTCCCCCTGGAGGTTGTTGACGTCGTGCGTGGAGTGACGCCGGCGGTGGTCGACCCGCCCGCGTCGGTGCACGGCCAGAAAGCTATCCCCGGGGCGCTCCCTCCTTCATCAACCCGCGAGTTGACATCGGCTCAACCGGGAGTTGACGGTCGTCTCCATCCACCGCGGTAGTGGCCACAGACGTACAACCACCGCGGTACCCGGCAGGTGATCGCTACGGTTCGGACCGCCGTACGAACAGCGTCACCGACACGGTCGCCTCGAACCCGTTGCTCCGCATCAGCGCCGCCGACGCCGTGTTGCGGGACTCGACGTCGGTGACGACGGCGCTCGCACCCGCCTCCGTGAGCGTCGCGCAGCAGGCCTTCACGAGGCGGCTCGCGATGCCCTTCCCCTGATACTCGGGAGCGCTCGCGATCCACTCCAGGTTGCCCCAGTCGGTGCGCTGGTCGAAGCCCATCGAGCCGAGGACGTATCCGGCGAGACGGTCTCCGGCGAGCGCGACCCAGCAGGCGGACGCCTCGCCGTCCATGTGCCGGGCGACGGCGGAGAGGGACCAGGAGGTGTACGGCTTCACCGAGGTGTCGTAGACGCGGCGGCCCAGCGCGAGCACGTCGGCCAGATGGGTGGCCCGCATCGGTTCGAGGACGATCTCCGGTTCGCGCTCCGGCGCGGTGGGGCTGGTCATGGGGCCTCCCAGGGGCGGTGCGGCGCCGGGGCCGCAGCTGCGTGCCTCCCCACGCTATGAGGCGGCGGGGGTGCGCGCATGCCGACGGCCACCCGAGCCGCGGCAGAGGCCCGTCTCCTGGGCGGCGAACGAAACGCCGACCGCGACGCGCCGGTCGGGCGCTCCCCCGCTCCTCGCGCGCCAACTCGCCCATGGATATGAGACTTTGATCGGTTGGACGTGTGTCCGAGGCACCCCTCCGGAACCCTTATCGTGGACGGCATGTCCGTTCCTGAGCTCATCCGCATCGTCTCCCGCTCCTCCCCCATGGCCCTCGCCCAGGTGGAGCGCGTCCGCACCGAACTCGCCGAACTGCACCCCGGCATCCGTACCGAGGTCGTGCCGGTCACCACCTCGGGGGACCGCTGGATGGGCGATCTCGCGGCGCTCGGCGGCAAGGGGGCGTTCACCAAGGAGGTCGACGCGGCGCTGCTCGCCGGTGAGGCGGACCTCGCGGTGCACTGCGTCAAGGACGTACCCGCGGACCGGCCGCTCCCCGCGGGCACCACGTTCGCGGCCTTCCTCAAGCGGGACGACATCAGGGACGCGCTCATCCACCCGGGCGGGCTCACCCTCGACGAGCTGCCCGCCGGCACCCGCATCGGCACGTCGTCGGTACGTCGCGTGGCACAACTGGCCGCTTCGCAACCGGAGTTGGAGTGCGTTCCGATGCGCGGAAACGCGGGCCGCCGCCTCGAGAAGCTCGCGGCCGGTGACGCCGACGCGCTGCTGCTCGCCCAGTCGGGCCTCGACCGCATCGGCCGCCCCGAGCTGGCCAGCGAGATCCTGCCGGTGGAGACGATGTGCCCGCCGATCGGTGCGGGCATCCTCGCCCTGCAGTGCCGTGAGGACGACACCGCGACCATCGACGCCGTGTCGGATCTCGGCGACAAGGACGCCTGGCGCGAGGCGACCGCGGAGCGCATGTTCCTGCACGTCCTGCAGGGGCACTGCAATTCGCCGATCGCCGGGTACGCACGTTCGGAGCGGGGCGGCGACCTGTCGCTGCGCGCCTGCGTGTTCACGCCCGACGGCAAGACGGTGCTGAACGCCCACGAGTGGGCGGGCCCGCTCGACCCCGCGACGCTCGGCACGTCCGTCGCCGTGGCGCTGCTCCGGCAGGGCGCGCGCGAGCTGATCGACGGCATCGCCCACTGAACGGCGCCGCCCACGGACGCGACGCCGCCCGACGGGTATGGCCCCGCCTCTCGCCGCGTATGCCCGCCGCGCGATGAGACGATGGACAACTCCGGGACGCGCCGCGGGTCCTCTGGACGGGCGATTCCATCGCGGGCGCCGAGGCCCCGGCGCTCGGCGTGCCCCTGTGGACCGGCGCCGTCCCCTTCAAGTCGATGGCTGCCGACGGCGGTGACGTCGTCGGCGAGGTGGCCGAGCGGCCCTGGTCCCGCTGGCGCTCATGGGCGGCCCTGGCCCTGGCCTGCGAGTGGGGCCTCTACGGTCTGCGCGCCACCACCCGCCCGACCCATCGGCATCCGTTTCCACGAGAACCTCGGCCGTCCCCCGGTGGACCGTGCGGTGCGACGCCGACGGCAACGTGCCTCCGCTCACGAACGTGCCTCCGCTCACGAAGGACGCGCCGCGGTGACGACTACGGCGCCGCGCCGGTGTTCTTCCGCTGGTTGGCGTTGGCGTTGGCGTTGAAGCGCGCCTTTTTCTGGCGGTTCCCGCACGTGTTCATGTCACACCATTTGCGGGTGCGGCTCTGACTGGTGTCGAAGAAGGCGGCGCGGCAGGTCGGTGACGCGCACAGGGCCAGTTTTCCGTCGCGTTCGCCCGCGATGACGCTGATCGCGTCAGCGGCGATCACGCTGAGGGCGTCCTCCACGCAGGATGTCGAGCCGAGCCGCCAGCGCCGCTCGCCCTCGGCCGTCAGAACGGCGGCGGCCCGTCCCTGGGCGCTGCGGTCGTTGATGACCTGAACGGCGGCCGCGGGGAGAGCTTCCTGGAGCGCGGCAGCCGTCGCGGCGGCGTGGATCGACTCCCTCAGCTCACGGGCGAGGTCGAGCTGGGCGGCGGTGCAGGAGTCCACGGCGAGGCCGCTCACCGCGAGCCAGTCGACGAGTCGGCGCGGCACGGGAATGCGCTCCACCGGGTCGCCCTGACGCTCCGTGAGGGTTGCCGTGAAGCTGGTGGCCAGCACCTTGCCGAGGCGGAAGGCGGGGAACTCAGCGCGCATGGAACCACCTTAGCGGGTTGCGGCACGGCTCCGAGTACTGCTAGAACCGGCTTAGCCGGTTCGCGTTGGAGCGCGGTCGGTCCGCGACGGCCAGGAGGTCTTATGTCCCGTCCCGCCACCGACGGCGTACGAGCGGACGTGCACGCGTTTCAAGCCCGCGCGACCGACGCCGAGCTCGACGACCTGCGCGCGCGGCTGGCCGCGGCGCGGCTCCCCGAGGCCGAGACGGTCCATGGCGCCGCACCCGGCCCGCGCCGCTGGGATCAGGGCGTTCCGCTCGCCGACCTCGTCGAAGTCGTCGACTACTGGCGCACCGAGTACGACTGGCGGGCATTCGAGGAGCGCCTCGACCGGATCGGCCAGTTCCGCACGACCGTCGACGGCCTGGGCATCCACTTCCTGCACCGCCGGTCCCCGCACACGGACGCCACTCCCCTGCTGATGACGCACGGCTGGCCGGGCAGCGTCGCCGAGTTCGTCGACGTGGTGGACGAACTGGCGGATCCGGGCGACGCGACCGCGCCGGCGTTCCACGTCGTGGTCCCGTCGCTCCCGGGCTTCGGTTACAGCGACAAGCCGGCCACCACCGGCTGGGGCACCGAGAAGATCGCCGCCGCGTGGGTGGAGCTGATGCGAAGGCTCGGCCACGACAGGTTCCTGGCCCACGGCGGTGACTGGGGCGGCAACATCACCACGGTCCTCGGCGGCAGGTTCCCGGCGCACGTCCTCGGCGTCCACACGCTGTTCGCGGAGGCGCCGCCCGGTCTGACGACGGAGGGGCTGACGGAGACCGAGCGCGCGTGGACGGAGGAGACCCGCGACTTCTGGCGTCACCGCGCGGCGTACGCGAAGCAGCAGGCGACCCGGCCGCAGACCGTCGGCTACGCGCTCGTCGACTCACCGGTCGGGCTCCTCGCCTGGATCCTCGACAAGTTCGCCGAATGGACGGACACCGAGGACAGCCCGTTCGAGACGCTTTCCCTGGACAGGGTCCTCGACGACGTCACCCTGTACTGGCTGACGCGGACCGGCGCGTCGGCGGCCCGCATCTATTACGAGAGCCACAACTCCCTCGACCCCGGACTCCGGGTGGACGTCCCGTCGGCCATCACGATGTATCCGCGCGACATCGAGAAGACGCCGCGCCCCTGGGCCCAGAAGCGGTACCGGAAGATCGTGCGGTGGAACGCGCCCGAACGCGGGGGTCACTTTCCGTCGTTGGAGATGCCCGAGTACTTCGTCGCGGACCTGCGGGCGGGTCTCGCGGCGGTACTGGCGGCATGTGACGGGTGACGTCCCGGCATCACCGCATGGTCAGGCCGCGCTCTTCTTGCCGCCGCGGCGGCCCGCGCGGGACAGAGCGTCGATGAGGTCGTCCCTGTTCATCTTGGAGCGGCCCTCGATGTTCTCATCCGTGGCTCGTTGGTAGAGCTCGGCCTTGCTCAGCTCCTGCAGCTCGCTCTTGGTCGCGGCCTTGCTCTTGGTCGCGGCTTTGTTGTCCTTACCGGTCTTGGCGCTCTTGCCGCTCCTGCCGTCCTTGCCGTCCTTGCCGCCCCGGGCGCGGTCGAGGCTGCCCTGAAGGACTTCCATCAGGTCGACGACGTTGGTGGCCTCCGGCGCCTCCTCGGCGGCCGTGATCTCCTGCCCCTCCGCCTTCGCGCGCACCAGCTCCCGCACCTTCTCCTGATACGTGTCGTGGTACTTGGCCGGCTCCCACGGCGCGTCCAACGCGTGGATCAGCTGGATCGCCATGTCCCGCTCCTTGCCCTTGCCCGCCCGCGCCGAGGGCAGCTCGGGGAGCTCGTGTCCCGGGTCGCGGACCTCGTCCGCCCAGTGCAGGGTCTGCAGCACGAGCACCTTGTCGTCGGCGCGCAGCGCGGTCAGATACTGCTTGCCGCGCATCACGAACGTCGCGATGCCCGCCTTGCCGACCTCCGCGAGCGCCTCCCTCAGCAGCCCGTACACCTTGGTGTGGTCCTTGCCGCGGGGAGCGATGTAGTACGTGCGGTCGAAGTAGACCGGATCGATCTCGTCCAGGTCGACGAAGTCGCTGATGTCGATGGTCCGTGACCGGCCCGGCGCCACCTCGTCCAGCTCGTCGGGCTCGATGACGACGTACTCGCCCTCGGCGGCCTCGTACCCCTTGACGATGTCGTCGGTCCGCACTTCCTTGCCGGTGCGTTCGTTGACGCGCCGGTTGCGGATCCGGTCGGAGGTGCCGCGCTGGAGCTGGTGGAAGTGGACCGTGTGGTTCTCGACGGCGGTGTACAGGCCGACCGGCACACTGACCAGCCCGAAGGTGATCACGCCGGTCCAGATCGCGCGTGCCATGTACGCCCACTCCCGTCGCCGTACCCAACTGATCCCTGCTGGCCCCGACTGATCACAACTGATCCCTGCCGGTCCCTACCGGTTCCTCGCGACCACGCTGGCACTCCCCGGCGCGTGCCGCGCGCTGGGCGCGTCCGAGCGGCGGAGACGGCGCGCGACGGGGGAACGTCGCAGCTAGTCGAGTTCTTCGCGGAGGCGTTCCGACTCCTCCGCGGCCTTCCGCGCCGCCTGTTCGGCCTCCGCCACGGCGTCCGCTGCCGCGCGGCCCCGCTTCTCGGCCTCTTTCTGCTCGCGCTCGGCGTCCTTCTGGTCCCGCCGGGCCCGCTGGAGCTCGTCCTCCGCGTCGGAGACCCGACGGCGGGCCTGATCGTGCCGGTCGCGTGCCTGCCGGAGCGAGGCGTCGGCCTCTTCTTGCTCGGCGCGCCGCTCTCCGAGCCGCCGATCCGCCGCTTCGGCCGCCTCGCGGGCCTCCCTGGCGCGCTTCTCCTGCTTCTGGCGGCGACGCTCGGCGAGTTCGTCCTTGAGTTCCTCCTCGGGGCCCGAGCGCTCGCGCGGCGTTCGTCTCACCGCGGTGGCCGCTGCCCGCGCCTTTGGTGCAGCGTCCGTGCCGGACGGGAAGTCCGAGGGCGGGGTGAGCGTGCTCTCCAGGCGGCCGGTCGCCCACTGGTCCGCTGCCTCCTCGTCCGCGAGTACCGCGCGCAGGGTGGATGCGACGTCCTGCTGCGCCGCGTCCGACAGCCGGTGGCCGGCGTCCCTGGCGAGCGTGGCGGCCTGCCGGGAGAGGGCAGAGACGACGCTGGTGCGCTGTCCGGACAGTTCCTTGATCTCCGCGGCGTCCAGGGTCCGGTACGCCTCGCGCAGTTCCCGCCCGAGCTCCAGGAACCGGCGGCTCTCGGTCGGCTGCGAGTGCAGCAGCAGGTTCGCCGCCCACGCCGCGAGGGTGGGGCGGCGGGCGGCACGGATCCGCCGGGCGTCCTCCGCGCGCCCGTCCGTCCTGGCCCGGGCGGCGAGTTCTTCGCGGCGGGAGACGAACTGGGGCGGCGCCGTGGCGTAGAGCTCGTCGAGAAGTCTCTCCACGTCGCGTTCCTGGCTGCTGTCCCGTCCATCCTTGCGCGGCATCAACTACAGAGTCCCCCGGACCGGGCGGTGACGCACGCCGAGCGGGCACGACGCCTGCGGATACGTCTCGTCGTGCACCGGAGTGACCATGTGGCAGACCGCCGCCCCATCGGCCGACTACTGTACGGGCACGGCCTGTTGCCCTCCGTGGTGACTCGAGGAGGAACCTGTGTCATCTCCCTGCGACCCCGAACACGCTCCTGTCGGAGATGTGGGCACGGCGCTCATGATGATCGACTCACGGCTCAAGACCATCCACGCCGGCAAGACCGAGGTCGACCCCGAACAGCAGGAGATGGTCCGGCAGTTCGCGGCCTCACTGGGTCCGAGAGGCGCCGACGACCTGCTGAACGGGGCCTGCACGCTCATCTACATGTTCATGTCGTGGCTGCGGAAGGCGCACGAGGACCACGGCAAGGACGTCATCGAGTACGTGGTGCCGACGCTCGTGGCGACGATGCGCATGATGCCCAAGAGCATTCCTTCCGAGGCGATCCCGACCATGGCCGGTCTGGTCATCGCCGCGGGCACCGGCCTGAGCCCCAACCTCTGGCGTCAGCAGTACGGGGACTGGACCGAGGCCGAGATGAACCCCCTGGAGGCCACGGCCTTCCTCCTCGCGGAGCACATCAACCGCATCACCGACGACCCCGACTTCGCCACCCGCATGGTCGCCGAAACCCTTGCGGGCGCGGACGAGGCGGCCGGTGTGACCGACACGTACGACGAGTACGACGAAGACTGAGACGGAAGAGAGACCACCGCGCAGGCCGCCGGCGCGTCACGCCTCCGGCGCCAGGTCCGGACGCAACCGGTGCCACACCGGGTGACGCAGGAGACCGGCCCGCGTGCGGGTCGTGTACCGCACCTCGGCGACCAGCCGCGGCAGCACCCACCTGGCGCCGGGTGCGGCGGGCGGGGGCGTGAAGGGGCAGTCGCCGACGGCGGCGACGTCCAACAGGCGGGCCATGTCGGCCCGTTCACGTTCGTTCCATCCCGTGCCCACGCTCCCCCGGTAGACCAGGACCCCGTCCACGTACTCACCCACGAGCACCGCCCCCGGCAGGCCGCCGAGCCGTCCCTGACCGGGCATCCAGCCACCGATGACGACATCCGCGGTGTGCACGTTCCTGACCTTGATCCAGGACGGGGAGCGCCTGCCGGGCTCGTACACGGAGTCGAGCCGTTTCAGCACCAGCCCTTCCAGACCCTGCGCTCGGGCGAGTTCGAGCGCCTGGCGGCAGTGTCCCGTCACCGCCGTGGGGACCGACCACTCCGGGCCCGACTCGACGAGACTCTTCAGGGTGTCGCGGCGCCGGGTGTACGGCAGCCGGGTCAGGGGGCGGCCCTCCAGGTGGAGGGCGTCGAAGAGGATCAGGTGCGCGGGGGTCCGCGCGGCGAGGCGGGCCGCCTTCGCCGGGGAGCCGGCGAGGCCCATCCGCGGCTGGAGACGTTCGAAGCTGGAGCGGCCCGCCTCGTCCAGCACGACGATCTCCCCGTCCAGCACGGCCGACACCTCGCCCAACGCCGCTGCCAGACCCCGGAGTTCCGGGTACGCCGTGGTGATGTCCGCGCCCGAGCGGGAGCGGATGACCATGGTGCGGTCCCCGGGCAGGTACACCAGCGCGCGCTGTCCGTCGTGTTTGGTCTCGGTGCTCCACAGGTGCTCGTCGGCCGGGGACGGCAGGGCTCCCGGCGTGGCGAGCATGGGGGCGATGCGCGGCAGGACGGTCATTGGGCGAGGGCCCACAGCTCGAGGTAGGCGCGCTGGATGAACGCACCGGACAGTGTGGGACCGGTGTTGGCCAGGGCCACCAGGGCCACGTCCGCCTGGGGGCTGAAGCCCGCGAAGGCGGTGAAGCCGCGGGTGCCTCCGGAGTGGTGGTAGAGGTCGCGGTCGGGGCGGCGCCTGATGTTCCAGACGAGGGCGATGCGTTCGTCGGTGCGGGGCAGCGCGATGCGGGGGCGGGTGACGTCGGCGACGGCGGTGCGCAGCGTGCCGGGGGCGGTGGCGGGCGCCGTGGACGGGTCGCGGAGGGCGTCGAGCGTGGTGAGGAGGTCGCGTGCGGTGGAGCGGACCATGCCCGCCGCGGGGAGGGCGGCCATCTGCCAGGCGGGGCGGGCCCTGCCGTGCCAGTAGCCGGTGGCCTGCGGCTGGTCCGTGGTGGTGCTGGTGTGCGTGAGGCGGAGTGGGTGCAGGACGCGGTCGGCAAGGAGCGTGGCGAAGTCGCCTGCGCCGGCGGCGCGGGTGAGGAGTTCGCCGAGGAGGCCGACGCCGAAGTTGGAGTAGCGGACGCGGGTGCCGGGGGCGGTTCGGGGCCGGGTGCGGGACAGGGCGCGGTGCATGTCCGTGGCGGAGTAGCCCGCGTACGGGTTGCTGAGCCAGGAAGGCACCGCCGTGCGCAGGAAGCCGGGCGGCAGCCGGGGCAGGCCGGAGGTGTGGGTGGCCAGGTGGAGGAGAGTGATGGGCGCGCCTCGCGGGCGGGGAGCCGCGGTGCGCGGCAGGAAGCGGGTGATCGGGTCGTCGTACGCGACCTCGCCGCGCGCCACCATCTCCGCCAGGAGGAGCGCGGTGAACGTCTTGGTGAGAGAGCCGATCTCGAACCGCGTGTCGGGGTCGGCGGGCGCTCCGCCGTCGCACGTGGTGGTGCCCGCGGCCAGCAGGGCGCGGTCGGGGCCGCGCCGAACGGCCAGGGCCACCGCGCTCGCGCCGGGTGCGGTGGCCCGCACGCCGTCGAGCATGCGTGCCGCCCAGGCGGGCTTTCCCGCCGCCGGCCCGGTCGTACGCGTCACCCGGTCGCCCCGCCCAGCGTCCGCGACACGGCGAGTGTTCCCGCGACCGCGGCGACGACGGCGGTGTGCTGGTGGTCGGTGAAGCGCTGCTCGGGATCGTCGTCGACGGGTTCCCCGTCGCGCGGCATCAGCCCGTCCGGGTGCTGGACCGCGGCGAACCGCTCCCAGTCCGCGGGCTCGCAGTACGGCTCCTCCAGGCAGCAGCCCACGATCAGCAGCTCGCCCACCAGGTCCCACTGTTCGATCTCGGCCCAGATGTCGATCCAGACCGGCAGCCAGGTGGTCACGTACGCGGCGAGGCCTGCGGGCAGACCGGAGGGTGTGCCGCCCCAGTCGGTGAGGTGGAAGACCGTGTGGGTGAGACAGTAGGCGGTCATCCAGTCGATGAGCCAGGGCTCCGGTGTCGCGCCCAGCCAAGTGGCGCGGGTCAACGTACCCCAGTCGTACGCGCGTTCCCCGCGGTCCAGCCCGACGATCCGGGCCGCGTTGGCCACCGCGAGCCGTCGGTTGGGAAGGTATTCGGAACTGCGGACGGAGCGCAGCGCGCTGGTGTGGCGGAGCAGCCGTTCCAGGGGTTCGTTGCGCAGGCCGCCGCGCACGAACGGTGCGTACGTCTCCAGCGGGTCGGTCATCATCGGGTAGCGCAGCAGCCGTTCGTACAGCATGTTGCCCTCGCCGAACTGTTTCCAGCAGAAGTCGAGGAGCTCGCCCGCCATGCGCTGCTCGGTACTGCCCGCGATGGACTCGCGCAACACGAGGGAGGCGGCGGCGGCGCTCTCCCCGAGGGGTTTGTAGACGCTGTTGGGGTCGCCGAGGTCGGCGGTGGTGTCGGGCGGCAGCGCGCCGAGCTCGCGGTGCGCGTGGAGCCAGGCGAGGGCCTGTGAGCCCACCTGGTGGGCCGTGCGCGTCACGGGCGCGGTCATACGTCCTCCAGTCCGAGCAGTCGCCGGGCGATCGCGACGTCGAGGGCGAGCCGTGGCCCGGCGCCGTACAGGCCGAGGTGTTCGACGAGAGGTGCCGGGTCGAGAGGCACGGGCACGCCTTCGGTGTGCAGCAGGACGAGCCAGCGCGCGATGCGGGCGGCGGTCGGGAAGTCGCGGCGGAGCGTGGCGCGGGTGACGCCACGGGCGAGGGCCAGCGGCGCGGCTCCGGTGCGGGCCGCGGAGTGGACGGGACTGTCGAGGCCGGGGAGGGCGAGCGGTGAGAGCTGGCCCATGCGGACGGACCAGTGCTGCCAGTCGGTGTCGGCAGGCCCGTCGGACGGGTGCGACGGTTCCGCGAGGACCGGGGCGCCCACGGGCTGCGGCGCGAGAGGCTCACCGCCCGGCTGCGTGTCGGTCCCTTCTGCGAACCGGGCGAGCAGGGCTGCCGTGGCCCAGTCGCGCCACGCCACGAGCCACGGTTCGGCGGGGCCTTCGGGCGGCGGGGCGGGGGTGCTCACCGCGGTCGGGAACAGCGCGAAGGACTGGGTGACGGCGGCGGCGTCCTGCGGGTGGAAGGTCGCCCCGCTCAGCACGTAGGGGGCGAAGCCGTCGGCTCCGACGACGCGGAGGGCGGCCAGCGCCGCCTTGGGGTCGACCGCGCGCTCGACGTGCTCCGCGAGCATGGCCGTGCCCCCGACGCCACGCAGGGCGTCGAGAGCACGGAGAGCCAGGTCAGCCGCTGACGCGGCGAACGCGGTCTGCGACTGATCAGGACTCACTTGCCTTTCGGCTCCTTCGGCTGCTTCGGCGAGAGAAGGATCAGCGCGAGGAGGGTGCCTTCCGCTCGCGGCGAGTAGATCGGTGCGTCGCTCAGAATCGCCTCTGGCTCCACCATGGCCGTACTGAGCGCCTCGGTGTCCGTCGGAGTGAAAAGAAGCGGTGTGTGCTGAGCAAGCATCAGTGCCTCCTCATAGATACGTCGTCACCCATTCCAGTGACGCCCACCCTCGGACCAGTCTAAGGCCATTAGCCCTATATGTCTGTTTTGCGAGCTCATGGGATCATCGCACGGGTCAACTTGCCCGCGGCTTACGGGAGTTCGTCCAGCAGAGCCAGGAAAGCGGCAGCCGGAGGTGACGGCGCGAAGCGGCTCCACACGAGGCGCTCCACCCGTACAGGCCCATCCCTGATCGGCACGCACCGCACCCCGTGCAGTTCCGCCGCGAACGGCGCGGGCAGCAGGGCGACGCCCAGGCCATGGCGGACCATCCGGGACATGAGCTCGACGCCGGACACCTCGAAGGCGACCTCGCGCGGCACCCCGGCAGCCGCGAACGCGTCGTCCGACTGGGAGCGTGCGGCGCTGCCCTCGGCGAAGTCCACGAACGTCTCGTCGGCGAGGCGGCGGAGGTCGGCCTCCTCCTCCCCGGCCAGCGGGTGGTCCGGCGCGACCACGGCGACGTGCTGCCCGTGCGCGAGTTCGCGGTCCCGGACTCCCTGCGGCCGGAATCCGGGCTGCACGCCGAGGAACGCCGCGTCGACGACGCCCTCGCGCACCTGCTCCACGAGCCGCTCGCTGGAGCCGGCCCGCAGCGCTATCCGCACGTGCGGATGGCGCAGGCGGTAGTCCCGCAGCACCGCCGGGAGATCGACGGCCGCCACCGTGGGAATCGACCCCACCGTCAGCTTGCCCCGCACCTCGCCGGTTGCCGCGGCCACCTCGGCGCGGGCCCGCTCGGCCGCCTCCAGGGCCTGGCGGGCGGAGGGCAGGAACGCCTCTCCCGCCCTGGTCAGCCACACCTTGCGGCTGGTCCGCTCGAACAGCCGGGCACCCAGCTCCTTCTCCAGCTTCGCGACTTGGTGACTGAGTGCGGACTGAACGACATGGCATCTCTCCGCCGCGCGGGTGAAGCTCGCGGTCTCCGCCACCGCGACGACGTACCGCATCTGCTGAAGGTCCATTGATCCATCGTGAAACACGATGGATCGGATGACAAACATGCGCTGGACCGATGGATCACGCGTCGGACATCCTGAAGTCAGTTCGGAGAAACCACTTCAGCCCACCTCGAACCACGGAGACAGCCATGCGCGTCATCGCCTTCGACCACCTCGTCCTGAACGTCGCCGACATCGAGCGCTCCCTCGCCTTCTACACCGGCCCGCTGGGGCTCGACCCGGTGCGGGTGGACGAGTGGCGGGCCGGCGAGGTCCCCTTCCCCTCCGTGCGGGTGAGTCCCACCACGATCATCGACCTCATCGAGGGGCCCGACGGCGAACCGGCGGGCTCCAACGTCGACCACATCTGCCTGGTCGTCGAGCCCCTCGACTGGCAAGAGGTCATCGATTCCGGGGAGTTCACCGTGGTGGACGGCCCCGGCAAGCGCTTCGGCGCCCGGGGCACCGCGCTCTCCCTCTATGTCAAGGACCCCGACGGCAACACGGTGGAGCTCCGCTGGTACCCGCAGGACTCCTGACCTGAAGGGATTCGCCCTCAGTTCCCGAAGGGGACGTCGTCCGTAGTGGCCATGCGGCGGGTCTCGCCGTGCGAGCGGACGAACTCCTGGATGTGGGCCAGTGCCTGCTTCGCGTCGGACTCGTCCTTGCCGCAGCCCCGCGCGCCGGAGACGCCGTCGGGGTAGCAGGAGGCCCGATGGCCGTAGATCAGGCCGTCGGCGTTGCCGCCGGACTCGTCCAGGAGGCGGCTGGTGGCCTCGCCGTCAGCGGCGGCCGTCGTCCAGCCGAAGACGCGGGCCAGTTCGCCGCGGTCCCGCGCCTGAGAGCCGAGGCGGACCTGTTCGGTCACCTTCCCGAGGACGGTCGGCAGGTTCAGGTTGAACAGCCCCTTGTCCATGACCCGTTGGTTGTGCGCGACGGCTCCGCCGAACTTGTCGTACTGCCCCCGTACGTCCTCGGAGTCACCGCTGATGTCCACGCCCTCCAGATCGGTGAGGCCGCGGCTGACGTCCTTCCAGCCGGTTCCGCCCGCGGTGCCGTAGAAGCCGTACAAGACCCGCACCCCGGCGCTCTCCAGCTTGGTGCGGGCCAGGTCGCGCAGGGCGGCCACCGAGCAGTGCCGCCACTTCGAGTCGCCGCCGGCGCAGTGGTCGGGGTTCTTGATGTCCAGCCAGACGAACCCGATGTTCTTGCCCGCGCGGCGCTGCTGCGCGATCCGGTCGAACATGTCCGACATGGTGTCGCCGGAACTCGTGGGGAGCCCGTCGTGATCGGCCCACCAGCCCTTCTTCCAGGCGGTGGCGTCGATCTCCACCGCGTTGGCGCCGTGGTCGAGTGCCTTGTCGACGCCGTCGACGGTCAGCACCCGGTGCGCGATCGCCCAGACCGGCCGCTTGTCCGCCGGGCCGGGGGCGGCGCTTGCCTGAGGTGCGGTCAAACCCATGACCAGGGCACCGCTCGCGGCGGTGAGCGTCGCCGTCCGGGCGGTCGAGCGGGTACGGGCTCCACGTATCACGGTTGTCTTCTCCGTCCGTTCCTGTGCTGCGCTCGTCCGGGCGCGGCCCAGGAAGGTGACGGCACCGCGGAATGAGCGTGCCGGACGCGTGTGTCCGCGTCCGGCCTCAGCTGCCGCACCTGCCCACACCGTCACATGCGAAACATTCGCTCCGGCCGAGGAGTTGCTCAGCCGTGGCGCTGGTTGTAGGAGCGTGTGACCTTGTCGTTCATGGCGCTGCCCCAGGCCCGCACGCGGGCCGCGACGGGGTGGGCCGTGGGCGCGGTGTCCTTGCCCTCCGTCAGCCGTTCGCGCCCGCCCGTGCCGTTGGGCAGCGCCCTGGCCGCCAGCGAGCTGACGCGCGTGGTCAGGCCCGGCGCCACACCGTGGACGATGTCCGCCGCCCGCGCCATGGGGGTCAGCACGAGCCTGACCCGTCGCCGCAGCACGGCACGGGTGATCCGGGCGGCCGCGCGCTGCGCGTTCATGGAGACGATCGGTGCCCCGGCGAGCGCGGAGAACCAGGTGTACTCGGCGGTGCGGTCGCCGCCGAACCGCGCGTGCAGGTGGGAGCCCGTCCTCATGAGGCCCGGGTAGACGGCCGTCACGCTCACGCCGTCCGCCGCCGCCTCGGCGTGCAACCCCTCGGCGAGAACGCCCGCCGCCGCCTTGGCGCAGGCGTACGGCAGCAGGTGGGGCACTCCCAGCAGGCCGCCCACGGACGAGATGATGCCGAGCCGCCCGCCGTGGGGGCTTTCGCGCAGGTACGGGAGGGCTTCCAGGGCAGCGTGCAGGGTTCCCTTGAACATGGTGTCCATGGCGCTCTGGAACTCCTCGGCGCCGATCGACTCCACCGGGGCGACCTGGATGACGCCCGCGTTGGCGATGACGACGTCGAGTCCGCCGCGCCGCTCGTACGTGCCGCGCATCAGGGACCGCACCTGGTCCTGGTCCCTGACGTCACAGACCACGATGTCGACGACGGCCCACGGATGGCGTCGGAGCAGCTTGGTCCGGGCCTGTTCGAGTTCCTCGCGGTCGCGTGCCGCGAGGGTGACGGCGCAGCCGCGGGCGGCGAGCTGGTCGGCGATCAGCAGTCCCAGGCCGCGCGAGCCGCCCGTGACGCACGCCGAGAGTCCGGCCGGCTCCTTCTCGGAGCGGAGGAGGGTGGGCATGGCGTCAGCCGGCCGGGTACGGGCTGTCGTTGAGCAGCTTGGCGAGGTGCACCGCGTTGACGGCGAGGCTGTGCGTGGTGTCCGCGACCTCCTCCGGGGTCTCCTCCAGGTCCTTGTAGTCGGTGCCGTGCTGTGCTTCGCCGACCCAGTAGGTGACGGCGTTGGGCGCCAGCGAGAACCCGATGTCGTTCAGACCCTGGAACACGTCGGCGCTGACCTTGTGGGCGCCGTCCTCGTTGCCGACGACAGCCACCGCGGCGACCTTGCCGTAGACGAGCGGGCGGCCCTGGTCATCGGTTTCCGACGACTCCATGTTGAGCCGTTCGAGGACGAGCTGGCAGACGCTGGAGGGGTGCCCCAGCCAGATGGGGGTGGCGATGAGCAGGATGTCGGCCTGGAGGACCTTCTCCCGCAGGGTCGGCCATTCGTCGCCGTCCCCCAGGTCGATGCCCATGCCGGAGAGCACGTTGTGGTCGGCCACGCGGACCGTCTCGGTCGTCACGCCGAGCTTTTCGAGCTCGCGCGTCACCTGGTCCGAGAGCAACTGGCTGCTGGAGGGCGTGGGGGACGAGTTCAGGGTGCAGACCAACGACAAGGCGCGCATCGCGATTCTTTCTACGAGGTGGTCCACCACGAAAGATGATGGACATCGAGCACGTGTTCTCTCCCAGGCTGCGCACACTGTCGTGCGTACCGCCACGGGACCGCCTCGGGAGCGGCGGTTTCCCCGAGTACCCCGGGCCTCTCGCCGTCACACACCCGTCACGCCCGGCCGCGCCGTTTTCCGTGTCGATGTCAGGGCAGCCGGAGTCCATGAATCACGATGGGGTAGTTCAAGCCGCTTCTGATGGAAATCCGGCCGTCGTCCCGCTGCTGTGCCTCTTCATGATCATGGGATTGGTGCAGGTGGTACGCCCGCAGCTCTTATGGAAGGTCAACAAGAACCTCCAGCGGGGCTGGGTGAAGGATCCCGACGCGACCGAACCCACCGCCAAGGGTTACGCGATGGAACGGGCGATCGGGGTGATCTTCCTGGCGGGCGTCGTGTGGATGCTGGTCACGCAGGTCTGACCCGGCACAGCGCGACGCGGGGCCCGACCGTGGGGATGATGAAGCCGAAGGGACATACCAGCACGGTCAACCTCAGAACGGTACAAAGATGAACAGCTATGAGACACCTGCCGACGAGCGTGTCGCCAGCGGCTCGGTGGCGGGCGCGCCCTGCTGGGTCAGTCTGACCACCCGCGATCTGCTCGCCGCGCAGGAGTTCTACCACGCCGTACTGGGGTGGGACTGGCGCGTCGGCAAGCTGGGCGATCAGTACAGGTTCGCGAGTGTGGGCGGGCTGCCCGTGGCGGGCGTCTCCGTCGTGGAGGCCATGGGGCACGCGGCCGTGGCGTGGACGCCCTTCTTCGCGACGGCCGACGCCAACGAGACCGTGGCCCGCAGCCAGGAGCGGGGCGGGACGACCGCCGTGGGGCCCATCTCCTTCCCGCCGGGACGGGCGGCGCTCCTGGCCGACCGTGACGGCGCGGCCTTCGGCGTCTGGGAGGGCCAGCTCATCAACAACTGGGAGCAGTGGCGCCGCGCGGCCCCGGTCTTCGTGGAGCTCTACACGCGCAACGCGTTCGACGCGGCGATCTTCTACGCGGAGGTCCTCGACTGGGCGTCCGAGGCAGGCTGCTGCGAGGTCCACTACGAGGACGAGAAGGTCGTGCTGCGCAATCAGGGCGACGTGGTGGCCCGCATTCACTCGGGTGCCGTGGAGTCCGCCCCCGATCCCGCGATCCGACCGCACTGGCAGGTCCACTTCACGGTCGCGGACGTGGCGGCCTGCGCCGAGGCGGCGCAGGCACACGGCGGGAAGGTCCTTCAGGGCGGCGCGGGGTCGACGGAGGCGATCCTCGCCGATCCCGACGGGGCGCGCTTCGTCGTCGCCGAGGCGTAGCGTCCGGGCGGAATGCCCACGATCCGTTTGAAGTGCCGGTTCAGGTGGGCCTGGTCGTAGAACCCGACCTCGGTCGCCACCGCCGCGGGCGGCCTGCCGTCGAGGATGAGCCGCCGGGCTCGCTCGACCTTGCGCGCCATCAGGTACTGGTGCGGGGCGATGCCGAAGGCCGCGCTGAACGCGCGCACCAGGTGCGTGGGGTGCGCACGCACTTCCCGTGCGGCCTCCGCCAGCGTCACGCCGCCCAGTACGTGCGCGTCGAGCAGTTCCCGCAGGTCGTGCGCCACTCCCCTGCCCGGCTCCGGGACCGACCCGCGGGCGCGGGGCCGCAGGTGTCCGCGGAGCCGCTCGCCGACGAAGGCCAGGCGGCTCTCCGCCTCCAGCTCGTCGCCGCGCCGCCCCAACGCCCCGTGCAACCGGCCGATACGTCGGCGCAGCAGCGGATCGGTGATGTCCGGGTCGTCCACCGCCGGGCCGATGAGGCTCTCGTCGAGCACGGGCGCGTCCAGGTACACCACGCGCTTGCGGAAGCCGTGCGCCGTGGCGGGTGAGCCGTTGTGCGGCACCTGCGGCGGCAACAGGGACACGGTGCCCCGCGGCGTGCCGCGCTCGCGCCGGTCCAGGTCGTAGCGGACCGCGCCGTCGTCGACGATGAGCAGCGTCCACACGTCGTGGACGTGCATCGGGTACGCGTGCTCGGTGAAGTGGGCGTGGAAGACCTCCACGACGCCCGGGACCTGCGGGCGCCACGCGGTGACCTGCTGCGACGACGGCACGCCAAGAACGTACAAGACGCACACGCCGTGCTGTCGGCAGCCTGGAGCGCATGACGACCGACACCACGCAGAACCGACACGCACCCGTCCGCTTCGACACCAAGATCGCCGTGGTGCTGCGCGAGGACCTGGAGACCTGGCAGCGGCTGAACGTCACCGCCTTCCTCGTCAGCGGCCTCGGCACCCGCAACCCCGAGGTCGTCGGCGAGCCGTACGAGGACGCCGACGGCACCCCGTACCTGCCGATGTTCCGCCAGCCGGTCATGGTCTTCGAGGCGACGAGGGAAGGGGTGACGGCGGCGCACCGCCGCGCCCTGAGCCGTGATCTGCCCCGGTCGGTCTTCACCTCCGACCTCTTCGCCACCGGCAACGACCGCGACAACCGCGCGGCGGTGCGGGCCGTGCCCGCGGACCGGCTGGACCTGGTGGGCCTGGCGGTGTACGGCCCCCGCAACGCCGTCGACAAGGTGCTGAAGGGCGCCCGTATGCACGGCTGAGACCGCGGCGCTACGTCTCCTTCCGTGCCCGGCGGCGCAGCGTCACACACGCGCCGAGGACGCATCCGACGGCGAGCACGATCAGCCCCCGCAGCCACACCTCCGCTTCGACCTGGGTCGCGAGGACCACGCAGGACAGGGCACCGAGCGCGGGCACGACGGCAGGGGCCCTGAAGTGATCGCGGTCGGCGGCGCCGCGGGCGGGGTGCTTGCGGCGCAGGACCAGTGCGGCCGTGTTCACGATGAAGAAGACGACCAGCAGCAGGAGCACCAGCGTGGAGGCGAGCGTGGCGACGTTGCCGGTCAGGGCGAGCAGCAGGGAGAGCGCCGTCGTGGCGGCGATCGCGGCCCACGGGGTACGGCGTCCGGGCAGGACGCGGGTCAGCGGGCGGGGCAGCAGGCCGTCGCGTGCCATGCCGAAGGTGAGACGGGAGGTCATGATGCCGGTGAGCAGCGCGCCGTTGGCCACCGCGACCAGGGCCACGACGCTGAACACGCGCGGCGGTACGCCGCCGGCCTCCTTGACGACCTCCAGCAGCGGGCCGCTGCTGTCCACCAGGGTCTGCGTGGGCACGGCCGCCGCGGCGACGCAGCCGACCAGGACGTACACCAGTCCGGCGGTGATCAGCGCGCCGAACAGGGCGCGGGGGTAGGAGCGGCGCGGGTCGCGGGTCTCCTCGGCCACGTTGACGGACGTCTCGAAGCCGACGAAGGAGTAGTAGCCGAGGACGGCGCCGCTCAGCACGGCGGCGGTGGGTCCGCTGCTCGCCGTACCGACGTCGGCGAGACGGCCGACGTCCCCGTCGCCGCGGAGCAGAACCCACGCGCCGAGCCCGATGACGAGGACGAGCCCGCCGACCTCGATGAGGGTGGCCACGGTGTTGGCCCGGGTGGACTCGCTGATGCCGCGCAGGTTGAGCAGCGCGAGGGCGCCCAGGAAGACGACCGCGACCAGGGCGATGGGCAGGGAGACGAACTCGGCCAGATAGTCCCCGGCGAATCCGCGCGCCAGCGCCCCCACCGACACCACACCGGCGGCGAGCATGCAGAAACCGGCGAGGAATCCGACGAAGGGACCGTAGGCGAGGGTGGCGTAATGGGAGGCACCGCCGGCCCGCGGGAAGCGTGTGGCCAGCTCCGCGTAGGACGCGGCGGTCAGCAGGGCGAGCCCCAGCGCCACTGCGAGCGGAAGCCACACCGCGGGGCCGGACTCCGCTGCGACCTGCCCCACCAGTACGTAGACCCCGGCGCCCAGGACGTCGCCGAGGATGAAGAAGTACAGGAGCGTGGTGGTGAGGGTCCGCCGGAGCGGGGTTCCGGGCTCCGTCGAGGTGTCTGGCTTGTCGTTCATGGCGCAACGTGTGCCCGCTGAACAGGCGAAACATCCGCGGTGCCGCCATTCGGCCGTGCCGGGGGCACACGGGTGTACGGGCCCGGGGAAATCCGGTCGCATCGAGGTTGATGCTCCGGATTTTTCTGGGTAGACGGGCGTTGTGAAACAGGAGTGTTTGGTGGGCGAGGCGGACCGCGGCCGGACGGCGGGTATGAGCGACCAGCGATCGTCGGTGGGCGAGTTCCTGTCGGTTTCCGCGGCCTTCGAGGAGAGCGGGGAGATCGGCGCCGCCCGTGACCTGGCCCGCAGTTTTCTTACCGATGTGCAGGCCGTGCACGGGCTGCCCGTCTCCGCAGGGGCGATGGGCACGGTGCAGTTGGTGGTCAGCGAGCTCGTGACCAACGCCCGCAAGTACGCGCCCGGTCCTTCGCTGCTGAGCCTGGACGTGCGGTCCGGCGCCGTCGAGGTGAGCGTGTGGGACAGCAGCACCGCGCTGCCCGCGGTCCTGCCGCCGGACCCGAGCCGCATCGGACAGCACGGCCTGGAGATCGTCATGGCCCTGTGCCGGAGCTTCACGGTGCACCGCGAGCCCGTGGGCAAGCGGATCACCGCGGTGATCGAGCTGGCGGAGAACTCCCCGCTCTGAGGCCCCGGCTACTCCTCGCCGTGGGTGCCCGGACTCCCCCAGTCGAGGCGCAGCACCGCGAGGTCGTCGGAGTGCCGTCCGGCGTTCAGCGCGTGCGTCTCCTCGATGAGGCGGTCGACGTGCTCGGCCGGGTCCGTCGTCGGCAGCTCCCCGATGAGGCCGAGCAGCCCGTCGACACCGAGCCGTTCGCCCGTGGCTCCGTTGTGTCCCTCGGTGAGTCCGTCCGTGTAGAGGGTCAGGGCGCCGGAGGCCGGGAGCGGGACCACCGTGGAGGGCCATCTGCGCAGTCCGGGGACGACGCCGAGGGCCATGCCGTGCGCGGCCGCCAG
Source organism: Streptomyces venezuelae (assembly GCF_008642355.1). Taxonomy (NCBI): domain Bacteria; kingdom Bacillati; phylum Actinomycetota; class Actinomycetes; order Kitasatosporales; family Streptomycetaceae; genus Streptomyces; species Streptomyces venezuelae. Next base: position 7,848,734 of record NZ_CP029193.1, on the reverse strand, counting down.
TTCCTGGGTGCCCGCCGCCGTGGTGAGCAGGGGTTCGTGGTGTCCCGCGAGGTGCAGCGTGGCGGTGGCGGCACGCTGGTCGAGGGTCAGGAGCGTGCACGTCGCGAACAGGTGCTGGCTGCCGCGCTCGGCGATCAGGATGCGCTCCATCAGGTGCAGCAGGTCGTTGCCGCGATGTCCGCCGAGCACGAGGGAGCGCCAGGCGATGCGCAGGAAGACACCCAGCGCCGCGGCGTCCGGCCCGTGTCCGCTGACGTCGCCCACGACGGCGTGCAGCAGTCCGTCGTCACCCTCCACCACGTCGAGGAAGTCCCCGCCGAGCAGCGCCCACGCGGCTCCGGGCAGGTAGCGCGAGGTGACCCTGACCGTGGAGGTGTCGAGGATGGGCTGGGGCAGCAGACCGCGCTCCAGGCGTGCGTTCTCCTCCGCCCGCAGCCGGGCGGCCTGGGCTTCGGCGTTCGTACGCTCGGTCTTGCTGCGGTAGACGGCGTAGCGCACCGTCCGGCGCAGCAGCTCCCCGTCGACCTTGCCCTTGACCAGGTAGTCCTGGGCGCCCGCGGCCATCGCGTTCGCGCCCGCCTGGGCCTCGGAGAGACCGGTGAGGACGATCACCGCGGTGTGCGGTGCCCGGCGCCGGACCGCGGTGACGGCGTCGATGCCCGAGACGTCGGGCAGGTGCAGGTCGAGCAGGACGCAGTCGATGGGGCTGCCGGCCAGCACGGCGTGTGCCTCGGCCAGTGTCGTGCGCGTGGTCAGCTCGAACCGCAGTCCCGTGTCGTGCAGCAGCTCCTCGACGAGCAGGGCGTCGCCCTGGTCGTCCTCGATCAGCAGGATGCGGTACATCTGCTCGTCGGGGACGGCTGCGACGGTTGAGGTCATGGTGCGTGCTCCGCGTCGGCGCGGGTGGCTTCCGGCAGGGTGGATGGGCCGATGGCTTCCGGGGGGTGGGGAGCCAGGGTGAAGATGAGCCGGGCGCCTTCGGTGTACTCGGGGTCCACGGCGATGGTGCCGCCGTGGAATTCGACGATCTTCTTGCACATCGCGAGGCCGATGCCGCTGCCGCTGTAGGCGTCCTTGGTGTGCAGCCGCTGGAAGATGACGAAGACCTTGTCGACGTAGTCCGGTTCGATGCCGATGCCGTTGTCCGTGACGGTGAACCGCCACAGGTCGTCCTCGCGCTCCGCCGTCACGCGGATCTCGGGCGGTGTCCCCGGCCGCCGGAACTTGACGGCGTTGCCGATGAGGTTCTGCCAGAGCATGCCCATCTGGGTGGGGTCGGCGATCAGCGTCGGCAGCGGGTCGTGGCTGATCGTCGCGCCGGCCTCCTCGATGGCGACGCTCAGTGTGGACAGGGTGCGGGTCAGCACCGTGTCGAGGTCGACGGTCTGCTGGGCGTTGTGCAGTCGCCCCACCCGGGAGAAGTCGAGCAGGTCGTTGATGAGGACCTGCATGCGGTTCGCCCCGTCGACCGCGAAGTCGATGTACTGGTCCGCCCGTGCGTCGAGCTTGCCCGCGTAACGCCGCTGGAGGAGCTGCGTGAAGCTGGAGACCTTGCGCAGCGGCTCCTGGAGGTCGTGGGAGGCCACGTACGCGAACTGCTCCAGCTCCGCGTTGGAGCGCTGCAGTTCCGCGGCCTGCGCGTCGAGGCGCAGGCGCGCCTCCTCGCTGAAGGCGAGTTCCCGCACGAGACGACGGCGCATGAAGTCGATCTCACCGCTGAGCCGGCGCAGGTCGGCGGGGCCCGTCGGCTTGATGGCGTGGTCGAAGTCACCGCCGGCGATGGTCCGCGCCTCGGCGCCGAGCTGCTCCAGCGGCCGGTTGATACCGCGCCGCAACCCTTCGAAAATGAGCGCGGCCAAGAGGACGATGAGCGCTCCGATGGAGACGAACACCCAGTTCCGCAGGGTGCTCGTGGCCATCAGGTCGTCCCTCGCCCGGGTCCGCTCGGCACGCAGCCGTTCCTGCTGGTCGTGCAGCGCTTCCCGCACCCGGTCGAAGGCCTTCTTGCCCTCCGCCGCCCTCTTGGTGGCCAGGGGCGAGGGTGCGCCGGGCGGCTCCGCGGCGACCGGCCTGGCGAACCTCTCCTGCCAGTGCTCGACGGCCTCCTGCACGACCGCCAGGTCCTTCCTGCCGTCGGAGTCGTCCTCCAGCAGGTCGGCGAGGCGGGACGCGTTCGCCTTCTGTTCGTCGAGGCCGCGCCGGTAGGGGGCGATGAACTCGGACGTGCCGGTGAGTCCGTATCCCCGGATCCCGGTCTCCTGGTCGAGGATGGCCGTCTCCAGGCGGATCGCGGTGGTCAGCGCGGGCGAACGGACATCGACGAGGTCCTTGCTGATGGTGGCGGTGCGCGCGAGGACCCACGCTCCCGTGGCCCCGAGCAGCGCCAGGATCGCCAGGGACAAGGCCACCCCGACTCGGAGCCATCTCCGTGTCGTCCACGTGGAGAGCGCTCCCACGCGCGGCCGCCCTTCTACGCCGGTCATCCTGCGGACTCCTCATCACGACAGCCGCGTCGAGGTTGCGGCCCGCATACTCTAAAGGCTGACAACACTTGTTGTCGCCAGCGGTCCCCGGGACCTAGAGTGCCTGACATGCCGGGCATGAACTTCGAGTTGCGAGCCACTCCGCAGGAGACGGCCGCCATCGCCGACTCGGCGGTCGGCGCCGTCGCGCAACGACTCGCCTGGCAACTCCTCGACGGACCCGAGCACCCGGCGGCGGACGACGCGGCGCAGCCGCTGCTCCTGCTGCACGTGCTGGACCAGCTCCAGCAGGCCACCGAGCGGCTCCAGCGGGAGGCCGCGGGGGCCGCGGCCGAAGCGGGCGCCGGCTATCCGCAGATCGGCGCCGCGTGCGGCATGACCCGGCAGGGCGCTCGGCGCCGCTGGCCGGGGCTTTTTCACCACTCCCCCGAGAAACGCACGGAGCGTTCCATGATGACGACCCCCGCCCGTCCCTTCGACGTCCTGCTCGTCGAAGACGACATCGCCGACGCGATGCTCATCGAGGAGGCACTCTCCGAGCGCGGGGCCCGCAACCTGGTTCAGGTCACCGACGGTGTCGCCGCCCTGGAGCACCTGCGCACCCCGGGCAGCCCGCGGCCCGATCTCATCGTCCTCGACCTGAACATGCCGCGCATGAACGGCCGGGACCTCCTGAAGGTCCTCAAGGCGGACGAGGACCTGCAGACCATCCCCGTGGTCGTCCTCACCACGTCCACCGCCCCGGAGGACGTGACCGGCGCGTACAGCAGCCACGCCAACGCGTACGTGACGAAGCCCGTCAACCTGGAGGAGTTCGAGACGGCCGTGCAGAGCATCGACGCCTTCTATCTCGACACCGCCACCCGGCCCCGCCCCTGACCGACCGACTGCGGTTCCTGACCGACTACGCTTCCGAGGAGGCCGGGCCGCCCGTCAGGTAGCGGGTGAGCATCGTGACGAGCTCGTCCTCGAACCGCGCCCGGTCCACGTCGCCCGGCCCCGCCATCACCTTGTGCACCACCATCTCCACCGTGGAGACCACCAGCCGGGCGGCGATGTCGACATCCGCGACCCGCACCTCCGGGTGGTTCCGCAGCAGCCTCTGGGCGTAGGCGATGCTGCGCATCTCGTTCCGGGCCACGCGCTCCAGCAATTCGGGGGCGCGTGGCCCCTGTTCCATCATCACGCGGAGCAACTGCGGGTCGTCCCGGTGGCTCTCGACGACATTGCCGACGTAGGAGCGCAGGATGCTCTCGACGGACTGCGTCCGCAGTCCGTCCCGGTCCGGCTGGGCCGCCTCGATGGCGGCCATCCCCGCGTCCAGGTGCCGGATCAGCAGCTCGACCAGGATCGCGTCCTTGTTCGGGTAGTACTGGTACAGCGATCCGATGGAGACCCGGGCCCGCTCCGCGATCCGGTTGGTGGTCCCCGCCGCGTACCCGTACTCGGCGAAAACGTGAGCAGCGGCGTCGAGGATGCGCTGCCGGGTCAGCTCCGCCCGGATCTGACGGGGCTGTTTACGTGGCTGTAGTCCACGTCGGTCGGACGACATCGCACCTCCTGCGAGGTCCCGTGAACGCGAGTAGCGTGGGACCTGAGTAATTGCTCACAATACTGGCATGAGCTGCGGCGATGCGGGGCGTTCCCCCGGAGCCGCACACCGTCGTCCGCCCGAGGAAGTCGCCATGACGCATGCCCCCGCACGCCCCCGACGGATCTCTCCGCAAGAGGTGCTCGAACGGCTCGGGCCACCCGACGCCATGATCAAGGAGAAGGTGAAGGACCGCGTCGACGACTATGTACGGCACTTCATCGCCCACTCGCCGTTCCTGACGATGGCGACGGCGGACGCGGCCGGACGCGCCGACTGCTCGCCGCGCGGCGACTACCCGGGCTTCGTGAAGGTCCTCGACGAACACACCCTCGCCCTCCCCGACCGCCCCGGCAACAAGATCGCCGACTCCTTCCGCAACCTCGCGGAGAACGACGGCGTCGGGCTCTGCTTCTTCGTCCCCGGCGTACGCGAGGTGCTGCGCGTCAACGGCAGCGGTTACGTCACCGACGAACCCGATGTGCTGACCCGGATGCGCATCGAGGCCAAGCGGCCGGACCTGGCGATCGTCGTCGAGGTGGCCGAGGTGTACTTCCACTGCGGGCGGGCGCTCGTCCGCTCGCGGCTGTGGGACCCGGCGAGCCAGGCGCTCGCCGAGGGCATGCCGTCGATCGGTGAGATGGCGGCCGCGCAGTTCGGCGTCGACGTGGACCCGAAGCTCCTGGAGGCGTCCCTGGAGGACGCCTACCGCAAGCTCTACTGACCACGCTCCCGGACCGCACGGACACACGCCCCCTCGCCCGCACAGACAGAGGAACCACCGATGCAGCACACCGTCGTCGAGCACATGGACCGGGTCACCGAAGACGTCGTCGCCCTCACCCTGCGCGCCACCGCGGGCGACCTCGCCCCCTGGGACCCCGGCGCCCACATCGACCTGTCCCTGCCCAACTGGCTCGACCGGCAGTACTCGTTGTGCGGGGACCCCGCCGAGCGGGACGCCTACCGCGTCGCCGTCCGGTACGACCCGCTCAGCCGGGGCGGCTCCGAGTACGTCCACCGCTTCCTGCGTCCGGGCCGCACCCTCCCGGTGTCCCTCCCCCGCAACCACTTCCCGCTCGTCCCCGCCCCGGGCTACCTCTTCCTCGCCGGCGGCATAGGCATCACGCCCCTGCTCCCCATGCTGCGCGCGGCGGTCACCGCCGGGATCCCCTCGACGCTTGTGTACGCGGGTCCTTCGCGGCACAGCATGCCCTTCGCCGACGAACTGCACCGCACCTACGGTGACGTGGTGCGGATCGTGGAGACCGGGCGGCACGGCAGACCGGACCTCCATGCCCTCGCGGCCACGCTGCCTCCCGGCACGCTGGTCTACTGCTGCGGACCCGCGACGATGCTGGCGGCGGCCGAAGCCGCGTTCCCCGCGGAGCGGTTGCACGCGGAACGCTTCCAGCCTGCGGTGCGGTCCTTCGGCCCCGACACGGCGTTCGAGGCGGTCTGCGCACGGTCCGGGGGCGCTGTCGCCGTACCGGCCGACGAGTCGCTGCTCGACGCCCTCGCCCACGCGGGACGCCCCCTGCCCGCGGGCTGCCGCGAAGGAATCTGCGGCAGCTGCGAAGTCACCGTCCTGGACGGTACGCCCGAGCACCGCGACGACATCGGAGCGCCCGAGGGCCGCATGTTCGCCTGCGTGTCACGCGCCGTGTCGCCCCGCCTCGTCCTCGACCTCTGAGGACACGTCACGGAACTGGCCGACGCGGGTTCACGGGCGGATTTTGCCCGGGAGGGCCGGGGAGGAGGGGTCGGAAACGTGTCCGCACACACTCCGGTGCCACCGCCCTCGTACTGCGACGACCTGGTGGAGGCCGACGTCCTGCCGCTGGAGGCGGGGCTGTCGCAGACCCTGCGGTGCAACATCGGGCACGACTTCAACCTGTTGATCTGGGTGGCCCAGCAGCCGAGGAGCGGTGACACCACGATCAAGAGGACATCGCCCGGCCGTGGCACGCCGCCCCTCCGCCACACCTGCTCCTCCAGCCCCGGCAGCCACTCCGCCTGCCCGTCGTCGACGGCGCCCCCGGCGTGACCCGCGAACAGGACGATCGTTGGCAAATCATGAACAATACGACGCGCGTACTGGCCGCTGTCGCCTTCACCGGCGCCGCCGCCCTGTCCTTCTCCGGTGTGGCGCAGGCCCAGGAATCCGACCGGCAGAACCCGCTGCCGGTGGGTGACGTGACGAAGGAGGTGATCGGCGTCTACAACCACAGCGTCGCCCCCGCCGTCCAGCAGCAGGTGCACGACACGCTGCACGGCGGAATGTAGCCGCCGGTCAGTCCGGTTCCGGCCTCTCCCGCACGACCTGTTCCCCTTCGATGAACACCATCCTGACCTCGGTGGCGTGGACCTGCGTGATCGGTACTTCGAAGGGGTTCCGGTCGACGACGATGATGTCGGCGAGCATGCCGGGTTCGATGCGTCCGACGCGGTGCGCCATGCCTTCCTGGCGGGCGGAGTTGACCGTGAACAGGTCGAACGCCTCCTCGAGGCCGATGGCCTGGGACGCACCGAACCGGTCGGTGCTTCCCCCGGGTTCCTGCCGGGTCACGAGCGTCTCCATGGCCGACCACGGGCTCACCGACGGCACGACGCACCAGTCCGAGCCCGCCACGACCAGGGCACGGGCGTCGAGCATCTCGCGCACGGGCCAGGCGCGTTCCACGGCTTCCCTGCCGACGGCCGCCGCGATGTCGGAGCAGATCGGCGACGGCCGCCACAGGTAGGGCGACACCTCGAAGGTCGCCCCGAGCCGTGTCGCACGCTCGATGTCCGGCTTCGACACGAACGTGCAGTGACCCACGTTGTGCATGCACGGGCCGTGGCCGTTCGCGGTGCGGGCCGCCTCGATGGCGTCGAGCGCCGCCCTGACCGCAGCGTCGCCGGCCGCGTGGAACTTGACCGTGATGCCCATCCGGTCGAACCGGGTCACGGCCTGGTCGAGGACGGCGGGCGCGACCACGAGCATTCCGTGCCGGCCCGCCTCGTCGCCCCGCCCGGCCACGGTGTCCGCGTACGGTTCGAGCATGGCGGCCGTGTGGCTGTCGGTCGGCACGCCGTCCAGGAAGATCTTCACGCAGTCGGGCGTGACGCGGTCGCTCGCGTAGAGGTTGCGGTGCGCGATCACGTCTTCGCACGTGGGGTCGTACGGCGACCACACGAGGCTGAGTCGTACGCGCTGCCGGACGGTGCCCCGCGCGGCGAGACGCGTGTAGGCGCGCAGTTCGGCCCGTGGCCCCGCGGTGAAGCCGACCGCGGCTTCGGTGAACGACGTGATCCCGTAGGAGAGCATCTCCCCGAGGGCCCACTCCAGCGCCGCCTCCACCTCGTCGTCGTCCGGTCTGGGCGCCGACGCCGCCAGCAGATCGGCGGCCGTCTCGCGCTGGATGCCGCTCGGACGGCCCGCCGCGTCCCGCTCGAAGATGCCGCCCGCCGGGTCGGGTGTGCCGGGACCGACGCCGGCGATCCGCAGCGCCGCGCTGTTCGCCCACGAGCTGTGCCCACTGGTGTCCTCCAGGAGAACCGGGTGGCCGGGCGCGACGGAGTCGAGCATCGTCCGGTCCGGGATGCCTCCGAGGGCGTACGCGTCCCACTGACCGCCCAGGACCCACGCACCGGGGGCGGTGCGGCGGACGTGCTCGGCCACGATGCGGAGGGTGGTGGCGAGGTCGGAGCCCTGCGGGATCTTGCAGCGGCGTTCGCGGACCCCGGCGTAGACCGGATGCACGTGGAGGTCATGCAGGCCGGGCAGCACGGTGTCCCCGGCCAGGTCGCGCACCCGCGTCTCAGGGCCGCGTCGGCGCAGGGCGTCGGCGCGGGTGCCGACCGTCTCGATGACACCGGCACGCACGGCGAGCCCCTCGGCCCAGCCCGACGCCGTCTTCACGTCCCCGCCCACGAGAATCAGATCCGCGTACGGCTCACCCATGGCACCCCACCTCCGGCTCAGCGGCGGTTGATGAATCCGGCGTCCACGGGCAGCGTGACGCCGGTGACGTAGCGGGCTTCGTCCGAGGCGAGCCACAGGACCGCGTTGGCCACGTCGTCCGGTTCGACGGTGTCCACGGGCAGCGCGTTCGGGGACCCCTCGGACAGGATCGGGTCCTGGGCGACGAACTCGGCCATGACCGGGTCGGCGACCATACGGGTGGCCACGCCGGTGGGGTGCACGGAGTTCACCCTGATGCTGTGCGGGGCGAGGTTGTTGGCGTACGTCCGCATCAGCCCGACCACACCGTGCTTGGACGCGGCATAGCCGAGGCCGCCGTTGCTGGCCCCGCCGATGCCGACAAGGCCCGCGGTGGAGCTGACGATGACGATCGAGCCGCCCCGGTCCGCGTCGATCATCGAAGGGACGGCCACCTCGATGGTGTGGAAGGTGCCGGTGAGGTTGATGTCGATGGCGTCGTGCCACGCCTGGACCCGGTCGTCCACCAGGAGCGGCGCGATTCCGGCGTTGGCGACGACGACGTCGATCTGCCCGAACGCGGCGAGCCCGGCGTCGTACGCCTCTTGGAGGGCGTCCCGGTCGCGCACGTCGGCCTGCCGGGCGACGACGCGGCGGCCCAGCGCCTCCACCTCCTCGACCGCTTCGGACAGTTCCTCCGGCGACGACAGCCGGTAGGGCACGGTGTCGACCGGCCGGCAGATGTCGACGATGACCAGGTCGGCGCCCTCCTCCGCCATCCGCTGGACGTAACTGCGGCCCAAACCGCCGGCCGCGCCGGTGACGAAGGCCGCCTTGCCCTCAAGACGCCCCATTCCGCGGGTCATGTCCGTGGTGTACCGCGCGGCGGTCGGCCTGGCCAGAGGGGCATGGGGAGCCGGGCCCGGACGGAGTGGGCGACGGCGGCTCCGCCGGTCGGGAGGAAGAGGGGGTGAGGAGGAAGAGGGGGAAGGTGACGGGGTTTCGGAGGGTGTTGGTTCGCCCGAAGGGGTCGGGGTGTCGGAGGGGGTGGGGGCGTGGGGGCCGGTGTGGGGCAGCCCGGCCGAGTGGGGCCGGAGTGGGAGGGGCCCGGGTCGGAGGGGCGGGGGCTCGTGCCGGGGGCGGAGGGGTGCGGGCAGACGACGTTGCGCTCGGTGTGCTTGGCCAGGATCCAGCGCCCGAGCAACTGGCCCACGTTGTCGAGCAGGGCGCCAGGAGCGGCGGGGGTGGTGTTGGTCCCCCGGACGTGGTGGTCGCCGATGCCGGTGAGTTCGGTGACGCCTTGGTAGGCGGGCCGTGGAACATCCACCGGTCCCGGTAGAGGTCCTCGGCGGTGATCGCGCAGGGCCGTTCGTCGACGTCCTGGCGCCGGCGGGCGGGGGCCCACCGGGGTATCCGTCGGCGACCTCCAGGACGGCTCGCGCGTACGTCCCGAACGCCACCCGCACGAGCCTCTCATCGGCCTCGGCCGTCACGACGACGTCGACCCGACTGGGAGGTCCGGCCACGAGCCGCTGTTCCAGTCGCACATCGTGCACGGCGACGACCCGCCGCCCGGGGTGGGCCCGTTCGATGGCCTGCGACATGTGATGCACGACGTTGGTCGCGGGAACGACGGGGTGCCGATCCGAGAGATCGGGCCATCCGGGCCGCGCTGCGGGATGAAGCAGTGGTCGAGGAGGTGGGGCATGGAGGCGGTGTCGATGGTCAGGGAGGTGGTCTCGGTGCGGGGGCGGGGACTGAAGGAGACCGCAAGAGCTGAACGTACGGGCCGAGCCCTGGCCGCCCGCGTCAGTCAGCGTTGCGCGGCGAGGAAGTCGCGGTACCAGGCGATGGTGTCGTCGAGCGTCGCGTCCAGGTCGATGGGCTTGAGGCCGAACGTCTCCTGGATCGCCGACGAGTCCATGACCTGCGGTTCGGTGTGCTGGTAGAACAACTCGGCGTAGGAGTCCATGAAGACCTGGTCGAACGGGCCGAACGGCACGGGCTCCTGCTTGATCACCGTGTTCAGCGGCTGCCCGACCTTCCTCTCGATCAGCCGGAAGACCTCCCGGGTGGTGAGGGCCGGCGCGGTGGGCAGGTGCCAGACGCGGCCGTCGCCGTCCGGGTGCTCGCCGAGAGTGGCGAGGCCGGCGGCTGCGTTGCGGATGTCGGTGTAGCTGTGCGGCAAGTCGATGTCGCCGAGGCCGTACACCTCGCCGCCGGTCAGGGCGCCGGGGAAGACGGCGCCGCCGAGGGTCGAGTTGAGGACCTGCGGTCCGACGAAGTCGGCCGAGCGGCCCAGGACGACACGGGCGCGGCCCCTTTGATGGGCTGCCAGGTACTTCTCGTCGAGCGCCGCACGCATCCTGCCCTTCTGGCCGGTGGCTCGCCACGCGGTGTCCTCGGTCATCACCCGGCCCTGGGTCTCGCCGTACGGATAGAGGGTGTCGAGTACGACCAGCCGGGCACCCTCGGCCTCCACGGCACCGAGCACCGCGTCCTGGATGCCGGGCATCACGTCGACCTGCAGGTGGTAGGCCACGTTCACGCAGTGGTAGACGACGGCGGCGCCCTTGATCACGGACCGGGCGCCGTCGAGAGTGCCGACGTCGCCCCGGACTCGGGTGACGCCCTCGGGAGCGGAGCCGCTGCCGGAGCGGTCGACGAGGCGGACGGCGTGCCCGCGACGGGCCAGCTCACCGGCGAGCGTCGAACCCGCCGGACCGGCGCCGAGGACTATGTGCAGGTCGGATGAGGTGATGGCAGACATGCTCCACGTCCCTTTCGGAGACCCCAATAAAGCCCTTAACTTCAGTTACACACTATAACTACCGCGATGGAGTAGTGCAATAACAAGTCGCGAACGCGACGGGCTGTAACATTCGGGGCCACAGGCAGGAGGCGGAAGAACCCTGGAGGCAGACCGCATGACATCCACACCTCGGGCCCGCACCCCAAGGGAGCGGTACCGCGACCAGACACGCGCGGAGATCAAGCAGATCGCCGTCGGCCAGCTCGCCGCGGGAGGCGTGGAGGGCGTGGCGCTGCTGCGTATCGCCAAGGAGATCGGCATGTCCGGGCCGGCCCTCTACCGCTACTTCGCCAGCCGCGACGACCTGCTCAGCGAGCTGGTCGTCGACGCCTACCAGGCGGTCGCGGCCGAGATCGGGGCCGTCGACATCTCGGCAGGCGGGCGGGCGGCACTGCACGCCCTGGCAACGGCCTTCCGCGACTGGGCCGTGGCACAGCCGCACCTCTACCTCCTCATCCAGGGCACCCCGGTCCCGGGCTTTCGCGCGCCGGACGAGACCGTGGCGCACGCGCGCGAAGTCCTGGGGCCGTTCCTCACCGTCTTCGCCGGGGGGCGGCCGTCGAACTCCGTCGAACCGCTGGTGGGCGAGTTCAACCGCTGGCTGCGCGACGACGCGGCGGTGGCGGCGTGGGTCGAGAAGTGGACCGGGCCGTCGTCCGGAGGCTCCGCGACGTCAACAGGGGCCGCAGAGTCCCCAGTGGCCGCCGGGTCCGAGGGATCATCGGAGTCCGCGGCGGCCGTCGCACTGACCGGCGCCATCACCGCCTGGCCCCAGTTGCACGGGACCGTCGGCCTGGAAGCGGCGGGTCAGTTCGCCGGCATGGGTCACCGGCCGACGACACTGCTCGCCGTGCAGGTCGACATGCTCGCCGACGCGTTCCAACTGGCCTAGACCCCCGCCTCGTAATCTGCCCGCCTCCGCCATGCGCAGCACCGGGCACCCTTTTTTTCCGGCGCGTCTCGACCGGCTTCGGAACGCGTCTTGACCGGCTGACAGAAGGGTCTCAGGGTTGAGAAACGAGCCGGGGAGGGGCGAGCAGGAGGGACGGGCCCGTGGAGCGGCGCGCCTTCGCGTCCACCCCCGCTCTCCCCTCCCCTCCCTTGGAGAGCCGTGTTGAACACCACACCGCCGAGCGACGCCACCTCGCCACAACCGCCCGGACCGGCGCACCGCATGGACCCGTCCGGTGGTTGCCCGCACGCGGACAACGCCCGGCTGCTCGCCCGCGGCGCGGTCGCCCCCGTGGTCCTGCCCGGCGAGGTGGAAGGCGTGGCGGTCCTCGGGCACGACGCTCTCCGGGAACTCCTCTCCCACCCCGATGTCGCCAAGAACGCCCTGCACTTCACGGCATTGCGATCGGGCGGAATACCGGACGGCTGGCCGCTCAAGACCTTCGCCACGGTGCAGGGCATGACCACGGCGGACGGCGCCGACCACCGGCGGCTGCGGTCACTGGTGAGCCGGGCGTTCACCGCGCGTCGCGTGGAGGAACTCGGCCCGCGCATAGCCGAGTTGACGTCTCAGTTGCTCGACGGCCTGGGCGAGGCGGCGGCCGGTGAGGGCGACGGGGTCGTGGACCTGCGCTCGCACTTCGCGCTGCCGCTGCCGATGGGCGTCATCTGTGAACTGCTCGGCGTGGACGCCGGGCACCACGACCGTCTGCACCATCTCTCCAACCAGATCGTCGCCACGGACATCGGCCCTGAACAGTCCCAGGCCGCCAACCGGGAGATGATGGACGTGCTGGCCGCCATCGTGGCCGCCCGTACCGAGGACCCACGCGACGACCTCACGTCCGCCCTGATCGCGGCCCGCGAGAAGGACGGCGACCGGCTCAGCCCGCTCGAGCTGATCGGCACCCTGATGCTCATGATCATCGCCGGGCACGAGACGACGCTGAACCTGATCACGAACGCGGTACGCGCCCTGTGCACGCACCGCGACCAGCTCGACCTGGTCATGTCGGGCCGGGCGAGCTGGCCGGACGTGGTCGAGGAGACGCTGCGCTGGGACAGCCCCGTAAGCTACTTCCCGTTCCGCTACCCGACCCGGGACCTGCCCCTTGCCGGCACCGTCATCCCCAAGGGCACCCCCGTGCTCGCCGGGTACTCCGCCGCGGGCCGCGACCCGAAGACCCACGGCCCCGACGCCGACGCCTTCTCCCTCACCCGCACCGCCGCCGCCCGCCACCTCTCCCTCGGCCACGGCGCGCACTACTGCCTGGGCGCCCCGCTGGCCCGTCTGGAGGCCACCGTCGCCCTCGAACAACTCTTCGCCCGCTTCCCCCGCCTGGACCTGGCGGTACCGGACGCCGAACTACCGCGCCACGCCTCATTCGTGGGCAACAGCGTGCGGCGACTGCCCGTACACCTGAACGGCTGACGGACAGCTGAACGACTGAACCAGGCCCCCTCAGGGGGCCGAAGCCAGCTCCCGCCCCACCGACAGAACCGCCTCCCGCAGGCTGCGGACTCGGCCCTGCGTCCCTTGAGCGGCATCGATCCACACCTGCAGCCCGTCCAACAGCTCATCCGACCGCGTCCTACGGGTCAAATCTCGCCGTTCTGCTGCGCCCAACGTGCCGCTCTCGTACGGGAGTTCGCGTCGCAGGAAGCTCCAGTCCACCCCCGGGGCCGTCCCGCGTCGGCGCCACGCCCCCGCGGGCGCCGCCCGCCCTCCTCCGACCTCGCCTCCCCCACTGGAGTCCCACATTCCGCGCCGTACCTCTACACAGTTCTCACGCTCCCCCTCTGGATTCCCGCCTCCATTACGCGTATGTGCAGGACATAGGCATATGCCAGAAGCACCACCGCATCGGGTGTTGCCAAATCCCTTACGGCCCACCCCCTGTTGTGCGAAAGTCATTAGCGGTCCACCACCCGTCAAGCTGGTCGCACCGCATCCGCAACGGAGTCGCACCGCACCTCAACGGAGCACCTCATGCCGTCCCATGTCTTCGCGGACCACGCAGCCGCCCAGCCGCCCGAGCGCGGCACGGTCGATGCGCTGATCTCGCAGACGCGTCGGCTCCGCGTCGACGTCGACGCCGTGCGGCGCGACGCCGTGGCGGACCGCGGGGACGCCGAGGGACGCTGGCAGCGCGCCCTGTGCGACCTGGCGGTCCATCAGCTCAACGACCTCGACGACCATCTGGCCCAGCTGCGGGACGGCCCGCCGCGGACGGGCGGGGAGCCCGCGGCGCCGGTCGTACCGGGGGACGTCCCGGGATCCGTCGGCGTGGGCCGTGTATCCGGCGAGCCGGACAGAGGCTCGTTGCTGAGCCGGGTGGGCAGCGCCGAGTGGAACCTCCTCACCGACGAGGCGACCTGGTCCCGCGAGCTCTACGACATCCTCGGCCGCGACCCCGCCGCTCCGCCGCTCTCCCTCGACGAGTTCCCTTCCCTCGTGCACCCGGACGACCAGCCACAGCTGACGGCGATGGTCACGGACTGCCTCATCGACGGCAAACCCATCGACGGCGAGTTCCGCGTCCTGCGCCCCGACGGCTGCGAACGCCAGGTGCACATGATGGGCGAGCCCGTGCTGGCAACCGACGGCTCCACCGCCTCCATGTGGGCGGTCCTGCGGGACGTCAGCGAACTGCGCCGCAGCCAGCGTGTCGTGCGCGAGAGCCGCGACTCCCTCCAGCGACACCACGACATCGCACAGACCGAGCACCGTCTCGCCGTCGCCCTGCAAGAAGCGGTTCTGCCGCCGTGGCGCGGCTCCCTGCGGCTGCCGCACGGCGGCCCGGGGGGGCTCGACCTCGCCGCCCAGTACCTCCCTTCCGCGACCAGCGCGCTCATCGGCGGCGACTGGTACGACGCGATGGAACTGCCCGGCGGCGAAGCCCTGTTGAGCGTCGGCGACCTCACCGGGCACGGCGTGGCCGTCACCGCCGGCATGGCGATGCTGCTCGGCACGCTGCGCGGCCTGGCCGTCGCCGGAGCGCGGCCCGGACACCTCGCGGAACCCGGCCGGATCATGGGCTGGCTGAACCAGTTGCTGGACGCCACGGCCCAGCCCGCCCTCGGCAGCGCCGTCTGCTGCCGCTTCGATCCCGCCACACACTTACTCACCTGGGCGCAGGCCGGGCACCCCGCCCCGCTGCTGTTCCGCGACGGGACAGGGCGCGCGCTCACGCCACCGCACGGCGTGCTCCTCGGCGCGACCTCCGGCGCGGCGTACGAGCAGGCCGATGAGCAACTGCGGCCCGGAGACCTGTTGCTGCTGCACACCGACGGCCTGGTGCCGCGGCGCGACAGGGACACGGCGACGGGTCTGTTGCTGTCCCTCGCATCCCGTTTCACCGGGGCGCGTACGGCGCAGGACTGCGTACGGACCGTCGTCGAGGAATTCGGCGAGGCACCTCGTGAGGACGACGCCTGCCTGTTGGTCGCGCGGGTCTGAACCGTCCAGCCGTGTCTGGACCGTCCGACCGTGTCTGGACCGTCCGTTCGTGTCTGGACCGCCCGACCGCGCGATGCCGCATGTGCTCCGGTGCGTTACGCCCTCGCGGTCCTCCCCCTGGCACTCTTCGCCTTCGGCAGGGCGAACTTGATCTCCTCGCGCAGGTCCTGGATCTTCGGGTAGCCCGCGTACTGCGCGGTCAGCCGGTACATCTCGCGCAGCCGGTCCCAGGTGCGGTGCGAGGAGTTCGCCCGCATCGACACCAGTGCCAGCCGCGCGTACCGGTCGGCCTGTTCGGGGTCGTCGGCGATGAAGCAGGCCGACGCCAGGGAGATGTAATCGAAGATCTGCGAACGGTCGCGGTTCTTCGCCCGCAGCTCGATCGCCTCCTTCGCGTGCCGCTGCGCGGCGTTCGCCGCGGACGCCTCGTGATCGGCGAGGGTGCGGTAGGCCAGGGCCTGCATGCCGTGCAGATCCGCCTCGTCGAACATCTGCATCCAGCTCGGCGGCGGCACGTCCCCCTTGTCGGACACGAAGAGGTCCTCGGCGAGACCGAGGGCGCGTCGCATCGCCTGTCCGCGCCCCATCGACGCATGTGCCCAGGCGTCGATGGTGTACAGCATCGCCCGTGTGCGGGGCAGGGCCTCCTCGCCCGCGCCCGACTTGGCGAGCTTCATCAGGTCGAGAGCGTCGTCGGGTTTGCCGAGGTGCACCATCTGGCGCGCGGCCCGCGACAGCGCCTCACCGGCGCGCGGACGGTCGCCGCCCTCGCGTGCGGCGTGCGCCGCAATGACGAAGTACTTCTGTGCCGTGGGCTCCAGACCGACGTCGTGCGACATCCATCCCGCCAGCACGGCGAGATTGGCGGCGACCCCCCACAGGCGCCGCTGGAGGTGATCGGGGTGACGGTAGGCGAGCATGCCGCCCACTTCGTTGAGCTGGCCCACCACGGCCTTGCGCTGCAGCCCGCCGCCGCGGGCCGCGTCCCAGGCGCGGAACACTTCGACGGAGCGCTCCAGTTCCTCGATCTCCTGGGACCCGATGGGAGCGGCCTCGTAGCGGTCGAGGCCCGCGGGGTCGACGTGCAAGGGATCATCGATACGGGGGGCGTCGGCCTTGAAGGCCGGATCGGCGTGCAGCCAGTCGTGCATGGCGCTGCTGAGTGCGGAGCCTGCGGCAAGCGCAGCGCCCGCGCCCACCAAGCCGCGTCGGTTGAGCATGAGGTCCATTCCCGTGAATTCGGTGAGGACCGCGGCCGTCCGCTCGGGCGCCCACGGCACGCCGTCGGGGTGCTCCACACTCCCGTCGCCACGCCGCTTCCCTGCGCGCCCGTGCCGGACCAGACCCAGATCCTCAGTGGTCACGACACGGCCGAGACGCTCGGTGAACAGAACAGCCAGCACCCGTGGCACCGGATCGCGCGGGATCTCTCCCATGTCGATCCACCGCCGCACCCGCGAGGTGTCGGTGGCCAGCTGGGGGTGGCCCATGGCCGCCGCCTGCCGGTTCACCAGTCTCGCGAGCTCCCCCTTCGACCAGCCGGCCAGGCCGAACAGGTCCGAAAGGCGGGTGTTGGGTTGTCCGTTCACGTCAAGCCCCCAGGTTCTCGGCTGAGTTGACAGTAACCGTCTGTCAGTTGCTGAGCGACTATTCGCCAGGGTTCGCCAGGGTGCGCCACATGGTGTGCCAGGGGACGGCGGGTGTCAGGTAGGAGTGCGCCACCCCGACCCGGTCGCCGCAAGGCACTCCCCAGGGTGCACCCGAAGCGATCGGGCCGGGAGGCGCACGCAACTCGCAGGCACACGAAGGGATCTGTATCGCCCATGTACGCAGCATCGTCCTCCGTGTCCGCCCCGCCCCGGCCGCTCCACCCGCGCCCTCCGGTCCACCGGAGCCGCGAGATGGCCCCGTCGTCGGGGAACGGTCCCTATCTGGAGCCGGTGCGCCCCGCGGGCGCGCCGCTGGGCGCCGGCCGCACGCCCCGCATGCCGGGGGCCGGCACGCAAACGCTCAGCGGGAGACTCGACTTGTCCGGCCCCCAGGGGGCGCAACTGCGCACCGCGATCGCTTCGGTGCACCGCATCTGCCCCGAGTTCAATCCGGTGCAGGTGCTCCGCAGAAGCGGCCGCACCGTGCTGCTCGTCGGCACGACGGGGCGCAGCACCGCCGTGGCCAAGTGTCTGCTGGACCACTCGCCCGGCTGGGCGGAGCGGATCAGGCACGAAATAGCGGTATACCGTTCGTTCGTCCGACACCGCCCGCCGGTCCGTGCGCCGCGGCTCATCGCGGCCGACCCGGACGACTGCACGCTGGTGATCGAGCGGATGCCCGGACGGGTGGCGGCGCTGCACCGGCATCCCATCGAGTCGCCGCCGCGTCCGGACATCCGGGCGGCGCTCGGTTCCATCTGCCGCCTCAACCAGTGGCGGCCGCCTGCCGAGATGTTCGGCAAGCCGATGGACTACGGCAAGCGCATCACCCGCTTCCACGAGCTCGGCCTGCTGACGGACCGCGACATGGGTGACCTGCAGAAGCTGCTGCACGGGATCGCGCACTCCGTCGCGCATCAGGGCAACGGCCACCAGTCGATGTGGCAGTTCTGCCACGGCGACGCCCTGCTGTCGAACATCCTCCTCTCGCCCCCGGGGCCCGTCCTCGTCGACTGGGAGCACGCCGGCTGGTACCTGCCGGGGTACGACCTGGCGACCCTGTGGTCGGTGCTCGGTGACGCCCCCGTGGCGCGGCGCGAGATCAGTCAGCTGGCGCAGTCGGCGGGCCCGGCGGCGCGTGACGCGTTCCTGGTCAACCTGATGCTGGTCCTGACCAGGGAGATCCGTACGTATGAGACAGCCGTGCAGCGTTCGATGCACGACGCGGCCCCGGCGGCACCGGGCCCGGCCCATCCCGGTGCTGCGCCGTCCGGCGAGGAACAGCGGCTGCTGCTGAGGCGGCTGCACGACGACTGCCAGCTGGCCCGCAGGGCCGTGCGTGCGGCGGTCGGCACTCGCTGACGGGGAAACAGGTCCGCGGTGCGCTTTGGACAGGGGCGCACCGCGGACCCTCGTATGCCATCCGTACCGCTGGGGCGCGGAGAACCACCCCGTGTCCACGTCGAACGAATCGTCCCGGGGCGACGTGAACACCAGGTACAGCTAGTGGGTTCCGGTCAGGGCCTCGACCGGGACGGCGGGTGTCGACCGGTAGTCGTCCCAGCCGCCCGTGTCGGGCACGGGCGTCGCGGTGCTCGGTCTGCCTGTACTTGGGCCGCAGCACGGATCGGAGTTGGATGAGCGGCCTTTGACCTGACAGGGACCCAAGCGGGTTTGCATCCATGGGACTTGACGGGTACTTAGGTCGCCTGTCGAACAGCATCGGCCTTGTGAGCAGCGAAAGTCGTCCCTAAGGTTGCGGCATGTCTGGAGCGCCGGATCATCTCCCCGCAGCCGTGCCGTCCTCGCCCGGTGAGGTGCTCGCCCTGCTGCGCACCGGCGCCGCGCAGACCCGCGCGGACATCGCCCGGATGACGGGCCTCGCACGGTCGACGGTCTCGCAGCGCGTGGACGCGCTCATCGCGCACGGCTTCCTGGCGGAGGAGGCCGACGGCGGCTCGGCGGGCGGCAGGCCGCCGCGCAGGCTCCGGCTGCGCACCCGCGAGCACGCGGTGGCGGGCGTCGACCTGGGCGCGTCGCACTGCCGGGTGGCGCTCATGGACATCGGCGGCGAGACGCTGGCGCTGCGCGAGGACCCGCTGTCCATCGCGGACGGGCCGCAGGCGGTCCTCGGCCACGTGGAGCGCACGCTGCGCACCCTGCTCGACGAGTCGGGGCGGGACGCGGGGGGCCTCAAGTCGATCGGGGTCGGCGTGCCGGGGCCCGTCGAGTTCTCCACGGGCCGACCGGTGGATCCGCCGATCATGCCGGGGTGGCACCAGTTCCCCATCCCGGAGTTCTTCGCCGACCGCTTCGGCCCGCGCGCCCTGGTCGACAACGACGTGAACGTGATGGCGCTGGCCGAGCAGCGCCGCGCCTTTCCGGACACCCGTTACCTCCTCTACATCAAGGTGGGAACGGGCATCGGCTGCGGCATCGTCGCCGACAGCAGGCTGCACCGGGGCGCGCAGGGCAGCGCGGGCGACATCGGGCACATCCGGGTCGGTGACGTCGAGGCTCCCTGCCGGTGCGGCAACACCGGCTGCCTGGAGGCGGTCGCGGGCGGCGCGGCGCTCGCCCGCAGGCTGTCGGCGCTCGGTCTCGATGCCACGTCGGGCAGCGATGTCGTACGTCTGGTCAAGTCCGGCAACCGTGACGCCGTGCGCATGGTCCGTGAGGCGGGCCGGGCGGTCGGTGAGGTGCTCGCTGGCCTGGTGAACTTCTTCAACCCGGACACGGTGGTCGTCGGCGGGGCGCTCGCCGCCGTCCACGACCAGCTCCTCGCGGGCGTCCGCGAGGCCGTCTACCGGCGCTCGCATCCGCTGGCCACGCATGTGCTGCGCATCGAGCCGAGCCGTACCGGGGAGAACGCGGCGGCCATCGGCGCCGGCATCCTCGCGGTCGAGCACGCGCTGGCGCCGCGGCAGGTGGACCGTGTCCTGTCGGGTGCGGTGCGCTGAACACTATCGGCCAACACCGTCGAATCCCCCTGACCGCACGGCGCCGGTGACCGTAGCGTCTGGGTATGTCCGCAACCGACGCAGAGCAGATCGACCGGGCCAATTCCTCCGACCGCACACCGGCCGTCTTCGTGCACGGCCTGTGGATGCTGGCGAGCAGCTGGGACCACTGGCTGCCGCACTTCGAGGCCGCCGGGTTCGCCCCGGTCGCCCTGACGTGGCCCGGCGAAGCGGCGACGACGACCGAGGCCAGGCAGTACCCCGAGACCATCGCGGGCCGGACGGTCGGGCAGGTCGCCGACCATCTGGCGGGGCTCATCGGCACGTTGGAGCGCAAGCCCGTGGTGATCGGGCACTCCGTCGGCGGGCTGCTCACGCAGATCCTCGCGGGTCGCGGCCTCTCGGCGGCTTCGGTGGCCATCGACCCGGCGCCGTTCCGCGGCGTCCTCGCGATGCCCCTGTCGACGGTGCGTTCGCTGATCCCGATGATCGCGAACCCCGCCGACCGCAAACGTGCCAAGCCGCTGACGTACGGGCAGTTCCGCTATGCCTACGCCAACGCCGTCAGCGAGGAGGAGGCCCGCTCCATCTACGAGCGGTATGCCGTGCCCGCGCCGTGCGCCCCGCCCATGCAGGCGGCGCTCGCCAACTTCAACCCCCGCACGGAGGTGAAGGTGGACTGCCGCAATCCGCAGCGCGGCCCGCTGCTCGTCATCTCGGGCGGCAAGGACAACGCGATTCCGTGGGCACTCGCCAACGGGGCGTACAAGCGGCAGAAGCGCAATCCGGGCGTCACGGAGATCGTCGAGCTGCACGGGCGGGACCATGCGCTGACGCTCGACAGCAGGTGGCGGGAGGTCGCGGACGTGGCGCTCGCGTTCGTGCGGCGGTTCGTCTGACGGCGCGTTCAGAACCGGCTCACCGCGCCACCGATCAGGGTCGTCACCGACTCCAGGTGGTCCGGCGGGGGTGACGTGTCCGTGGTCAGGGCGAGGGTGGCGTGCGGTGGGACGGGGATGCGGAGGTTCGTGGGCACGGGCGCGGAGTCCGCGAGGTACAGGTCGGCGCGGGCACAACCGAGCATCGTCGGGACGTGCCGGGCGACGAGCTCTCCGACTGCCCCCGGGGTGGCGGCCGCGGCGAGCGCCACGACGAGCGCGTGCAGGCGGTCGAGGCGGGCGCGGACCGTCGCCAGGGTCGCGTTGAGCGCGGCGCGGTCCCCGGTCGCGCGGAAGCGGAGGGTGCGCTCGCGTTCCCACCCGTTGACGCGGTCCTTGAGGGTGAGGAAGCGGTCGCCGGGGTCGATGCGGGCGGCGCGGAGGTGGACGGTCGGTGCGTGCAGCCACTGCGCGCGGGCGCCGAAGCAGCGGCACCTCAGCCGTACGCCGTCGTAGCCGTGGAGGGTGAGGGCCGCCGGTGTCGGATGGCCGGTGCGCGGCCACTGCCGGACGCACCGGCCGACGTCGTCGGCGGATTCGGAGACGAGGGCGCTCAGCGGGATGTCGTCCTCGACGCCGGGGAGCAGCCGGACGGCCGCGGGATTGGCTGCGAGGACCTGACTGTCGGCGGCGACGAGCAGCACGGGTTCGGTGTGCAGAGCGGCGGTCTTCCGGAATTCGCATGAACACGTCGCGGTCCAGGGCGATGGGTGCTTCGGACGGTTCCACAGAGCACTCCTTGGCCGAGCAACGCCGCCCGCCGGGTGGTGCCGGGTCAGGAGCGCAGGTACGCGTCCAGTCCACGGATCAGCTCGCCCACCCGTCCGCCACCGGCCGGTGCCGCCGGATAGCGTGCGAGTACGTCGACGACGGCCGGTGCCGCCCGGCGTGCCGCCCGCTCGATGTGTGCGGCTCCGACGGTCCGGTCATCACCGGCCGCGAGCTCGGCCGTGCGCGCCGCGTGGGCTGCCGCACCCAGGATGTGTTTGACCTGGGTGGCCTTGACCAGCGGATGCAGATAGGCGGCTCCCGCCGCGGCCGTCGCCGCACGCGCCGCCTCCCGCGCGGCCTCGGAGTCCGCCTCCTTGGCCGCCTTCAGCGCCGCCCAGGCGGTGTCGCGGAGCCGTTTCCCGCGCTCGCCGCCCCTGGCGAACTCCCACGCGGCGTCGATCGCGTCCCGGGGCCGCGCGTCGTCCGGCCGGTCGGCCTCGAAGACCGCGAGCACCTCCTGCGCGCAGGCCGCGGCGAACGCCGTGACCTCGCGTAGGTCCTGTCTGTCGAGCGCGACCTCCGCCGCGCCGGCCCTGTCCGCCGTTCCGCTCTCCCCTGCCATGCGTCCATCCTCGTCCGTCTCCCGCCTTCACACCGCCCTCCCCCCACTCAGCGGCCGGTGGCCCCGTCGATCTGCTCGCGCAGGATGTCCGCGTGGCCCGCGTGGCGGCCGGTCTCCTCGATCATGTGGACGAGGACCCACCGCATCGACGGCACCGGGCCCCGGCGACGGGCGCGGGGAGCGGGGAGGTGCAGATCCGGACAGGCGTCGATGATCACGTTCGCCCGCTCGACGGTCTTCCGGTAGTCGGCGCGCACGCCCTCGACCGTGTCCTCCGCGGACGGCCGCAGGGTCGCCTGCCAGTCGGCGGGCTCCTCACCGAGGAAGTAGAAGCGTTCGACGGACGCCAGGTGCTTCAGCAGTCCGAGGAGGCTCGTGCCCGACGGGACCCCTCCCGTGCGGACCTGCGGCTCCGGCACACCGTCGACCTTGTCGGTGATCGAGCTCCGCAGCTGGTCGAGGACGTTCCGGAGCGTCGCCTTCTCGTCGGCGCCCGCCGTCGCCGGTGCGTTGTGCGTGCGCATGGAGCCCTCACTCCGTTCCTGGGGCGGGCCGGAGGAGTCCGGCGGTGGACTGGATGAGGAGGACGTTGTCGACGACTGTCGCGGTCTCGCCCGAGGGGCCCGTGGCCCGGCGGTGTGGCGTCTCCGCCCGCAGTACGGGCCAGCGTGTCGGGTCGAGGCCCAGGTCGGTGGCGATCTCTTCCGGGGTCGGGGGGTGGACGTCGGGGTCCTGGTTCCAGGACCAGGGTGCCGTGGAGCCGTGGTCGACGATCAGGAGGAGTCCGCCGGGGCGCAGGGCGAGTGCGGCGGCGCGCAGGACGTGGGTGCGGAGCAGCGGGAACGGGGTGTGGAAGTACTGGGCGGAGACGAGGTCGAACCGGCCCGCCGGGAATCCTGCCGCGAGGTCGTGCTGTTCCGCGGTGATCCGCTCGGCGACGCCGAGGTCCCGTGCGTGCTCCCTCAGCCGCTCGACGGCCGTTCCGGAGATGTCGACGGCGGTGACCTGCCAGCCCCGCCGCGCCAGCCAGAGGGCGTCGCCTCCGGCACCGCAGCCGAGGTCCAGGGCGGTGCCCGGGATGAGTGGCGCGGCGGTCTCGGCGAGCACCGGGTTGACGCGGGTGCTCCGGTCGCGGGTGGAGCGGTAGTGGCGCTCCCAGAACTGCTGAGCGCTGTCGGCGGTGTTCTCGGTCGTGCTTTCGGAGGCGTCCATGCCGCCAGGTTCCGCAGCACCGTGCCGCTCCCGCAAGAAAAATTGCGGATCTGCGAAAGGGGCGGCGGGGGCCGCTGTCAGTGGTGGCTGGGAGGGTGGCCCGTATGGACAGTGACGACGAGCAGCTGCTGCGCGGCCGGGTCTACGGGCAGGATCACGAGCACCCGGGCCCGCGCCCGGGACAGTCCTATGCCGAGCTGGTGGGCGGCCCGTTGGACGGGTTGCTGCTCGACATCACCGGCTGGACGCGCGAAGAGGTCACCGCGGGTGTGGACCTCCCCACCGAGCTGGGGCGGTTCGGTGCCGGCGGCCGGTCGACGTACCGCCCGCGGCCGGGCGCTCGGGCCCGGTTCGAATGGGCCGGGGACATCAGATGACGGCAGTGTTCCGCGCGCACGGGCCCGCTCCGGAAAAATCCCGGGAAAGTCGTGGGGTCGCACTGTTAGCCTGATCCACATGGCACGAGGTATCTGGTCGCAGAAGGTCCGCTCCGCCCGCTGACGGCGGCGCCCTTCTCCCACCGAATCAGCGCTCGCCGTCCCGGTTCCCGCCGGGCGGCCGATCACCGCTGCCCGGCTCCACTGCGAGCTGCGGAGCACCCCGTGAACCCCATCCCTCTCTCCACCCCCTTCCACGTACGCGCCGAGGGCGTCACCGTCACCCGCGGGTCCCGCCGCGTCCTCGACGACGTCTCGGTCACTGTCTCCGCCCGGTCCCGCGTCGCCGTCGTCGGCGAGAACGGCCGGGGCAAGACGACGCTGCTGCACGTCCTCGCCGGGCTGATCACACCCGACGAGGGCGCCGTGCACCGCGCCGGCACGCTCGGGCTCGCCCGGCAGGAGCTGTCCGCGCGGGCCGGCGAGACCGTCTCCACCCTGACCTCGGAGGCACTGGCCGCTTCACTCGCGGCCCTCGCCGCGCTGGACGAGGCGACCCGCGCCATGGCCGACGGCGACCCCGCCGCCGACGACCGCTACGCCGCGGCGCTCGACATCGCCACGCGGCTCGACGCGTGGGACGCCGAACGCCGTGTCGACGTGGCCCTGGAAGCCCTCGGCGCCTGTACGGACCGGGAGCGGGAGTTGTCGACCCTGTCGGTCGGGCAGCGGTACCGCGTACGCCTCGCGTGCCTGCTCGGCGCGCGGCACGACATCCTGCTGCTCGACGAGCCGACCAACCACCTCGACGCCGGCGGGCTCGACTTCCTCACGCGCAGGCTGCGCGAGCACGACGGCGGCCTCGCCCTCGTCAGCCACGACCGGGCGCTGCTGCGCGATGTCGCGGACCGGTTCCTCGACCTCGACCCGACACGTGACGGCAAGGCCCGCTCGTACGCGGGCGGTTACGACGCCTGGCAGACGGCCCGGCGCCGGGAGCGCGAGCGCTGGGAGCAGGACCACGAGGAGCAGCAGGAGGAGCACCGACGGCTGCGGGACGCGGCGGCGCGGGCCCGCGACCGGCTGTCCACGGGCTGGCGTCCGGACAAGGGCACCGGGAAGCATCAGCGCCAGTCCCGGGCCCCGGGTGTCGTGCAAGCCCTGAAGCGGCAGCAGGACGCCCTGGAGGCACACCGGATCGACGTGCCGGAGCCGCCGCCGGAGTTCCGGTGGCCCGACCTCGGGGTCCGCCGCGGCACGGCCCAGCTGCGGGCGCACGGGGTCGCGGTCGACGGCCGCCTCGCGGGCCCCGTCGGCCTCACCCTCGACGGTGGCGACCGGCTGCTCGTGACGGGGCCGAACGGTGCCGGGAAGTCCACGCTGCTCGCGGTCCTTGCGGGCTCGCTCGCGCCGACGGAGGGTTACGTCTCCACGGCCGCCGGGGCCCGGGTCGTTCGGGTGACCCAGGAGACCGCCGGGCAGGACCCCGCGCTCTGCGCGCGTGAGGTGCACGCCCGTCACGTGGGGCGGCTCGTGGCCCGGGGTGTGCTCCGCGACGCCGACGTGGTGCCGCTCGGGTCGCTCGGCCTGCTGGACCGCGACGCGCTGCGCACGCCGGTCGGGCGGATGTCGCAGGGGCAGCGGCGCCGCCTGGACCTGGCGTTGGCGCTGTCCGGGCGGCCGGGGACGATCCTGCTCGACGAGCCGACCAACCATCTGTCGGCCGCGCTCGTGGACGCGTTGACGGATGCGCTCCGCGTCACCAGCGCCGCGGTCGTCGTCGCCACGCACGACCGGCAACTGCTCCGGGATCTCGCGGACTGGCCGCGTCTGGAGATCGGGAAGCCCCGGACCGCGATGGCGCACGTGTTCCGGTAGGGCGTGAGGGGCATGGACGGGACGCTCATTGGTCCATGCCACTGACGCATCGCAGGCGGTGCTGCCGCCGCCTGCGAAAACTTGTCCTGGCCTCGCCCTTGACCCATCAGGACCAGCGCTGACATGCGAAGTTCCGGCTCTTGGGCATGATTGACGGATCGTCGGGGAGCCGGTACCACTGACGCACGCCCGGCCCCGCACGCCCCGCCACGCTTCATCGGCCCAGGAGTCCCAGGAGGCTGCATTGCGAGGATCCGACACCGCCCGTACGCCGTCCGCGCGCAGACGCACCGTCAGGACGGTGGGCGCCCTCGCGTCGGCCGGCCTGCTGGTGCCGCTGCTCGGCGCGGCCCCGTCGCCGGGCGCACCCCGACAGGCCGCCGCCGACCGGCTGCAGGAAGCTTTCGCCGCGGCCGCCGACGAGTACCACGTGCCGCAGAGCGTGCTGCTCGGCGTCTCCTACCTGCAGTCCCGGTGGGACGCCCACGGCGGCGCGGCCAGCGTCACCGGGGGCTACGGCCCCATGCACCTCACCGACGCCCGCACCGCCCTGGCCTCGGCCCCGCACCACAGCGAGGGCACGGAGGACCCGCGCGGCGACACCTCGCGCCCGGCGCCCCCGCCGGCGGCCGAGATCCCCGAGGAGTCCGAACTCCCCGCCCGCCTCAAGACGCTGCCCCGCGCCGCCGAGCTGAGCGGCCGGTCCGCCGACGAGTTGCGCACCGACCCCGCGGCGAACGTCGAGGGCGGCGCCGCCCTGCTCGCGGCGGCGCAGCGCAAGCTCGGCAAGCCGCTGAGCGGCGACCCCGCCGACTGGTACGGCGCCGTGGCCCGCTTCTCCGGGGCGGACGACGAGGCCACCGCGGCCACGTACGCCAACGACGTGTTCGCCGTGATCCGTGACGGCGAACAGCGCACCACGGACGCCGGCCAGCGCGTGACGCTCGCGCCGGAGCCGGGGCTGCGGCCCGACGCGGCACAGCTGGAGCGCGCGGGCCTGCGCAAGGCGCCCAAGGGCGGGACGGAGTGCCCGAAGACCGTGTCGTGCGAGTGGATCCCGGCGCCGTACGAGGAATTCAAGGACCCGAACGGCAACCCGGACTACGGCAACCACGACCTGTCGAACCGGCCGAAGAGCCAGAGCATCGACACGATCGTCATCCACGACACCGAGGGCAGGTGGGAAGGCGTCCTGAAGATGGTGCAGGACCCGACGTACGTGTCGTGGCAGTACAGCCTGCGCTCCACCGACGGGCACATCGCGCAGCACGTGAAGGCCAAGGACGTCGCCTGGCACGCGGGCAACTGGTACGTGAACGCCAAGTCGATCGGCCTGGAGCACGAAGGTTTCCTCACCGCTCCCGACACCTGGTACACGGAGGCGATGTACCGTACGTCGGCGCGGCTGGTGAAGTACCTCGCGAAGAAGTACGACATCCCCCTGGACCGGCAGCACATCCTCGGCCACGACAACGTGCAGGGCACCGTGCCGTCGTCGATCCCGGGCATGCACACCGACCCGGGACCGTACTGGGACTGGCAGCACTACTTCACACTGCTCGGCAAGCCGTTCCACCGCACGGCGGGCACGGGCGGCGGCGTGGTGACGGTGGCGCCCGAGTACTCCAGGAACCGGCCCGAGTACACGGGTTGCGGCAAGCCCGGCGAGAAGTGCGTGCCGCACGGTTCGGCGGCGGTGCGCGTCCACACCGAGCCGCGCGACGACGCGCCGCTGATCAAGGACATCGGCAAGCGGCCCGGCGGTCAGCCCTCCACCATCGACGTGAACGACGTCGGCGCGCGGCTCTCCACCGGCCAGCAGTACGCGGTCGCCGAGCGCAAGGGCGACTGGACGGCCGTCTGGTACCTCGGCCAGAAGGCGTGGTTCAAGAACCCGCGGAAGCAGCCCACCGCGGTCGACGCCAAGGGACTCGTGGTCACGCCGAAGGCCGGGGCGAGCGAGGTCCCGGTGTACGGGCGCGCGTACCCCGAGAAGGAGGCCTACCCGGCCGGTGTGCCGGTGCAGAGCGTCACGCCGCTGCCGTACAAGATCCTCGCGGGCCAGAAGTACGTGGTCGGTGACAAGGTGCCGGGCGAGTACTTCTACTCCCCGACGTTCGACACCGCGCCGCACAAGGTGGTCCGCGGCAAGGACATGTACTACGTGATCCAGTACGGGCACCGGGTCGGCTATGTGCGGGCGGCCGACGTGCAGGTGGCCCCGTCGGGCAAGTAACGGCGTCGCGCACCGGTCGGGTCCGGGGCCGCCTGGGGGCGGTTCCGGGCCCGACGTACGATCTGGAGCGTTGCGTGGCGCGGGCGGGAACTCCGGAGGTGCACAGGTGGGCGAGCGGGCGATCGATCAGGTGCGTTCACGTGTCTCGGCGTACGCCGTCGCGACCGAGCGGGACGAACTCCTGCTGACCCGGCTCTCCGCCGCCTCCCCCGTCTTCGAACCCGGCCTCTGGCATCTGCCCGGCGGCGGCGTCGACCCGGGCGAGCAGCCGGAGGAGGCGCTCGCGCGCGAGCTGCGCGAGGAGACCGGGCTCGCACTCGTCTCCGCGCGTCTCGTGGACGCGCGGACGTACTCGGCGCGCAGGCTCGGGGTGAGCTGGCATCTGGTGGGGCTCTTCTACGTCGTCGAACTCGCGCCGGGTTCGGTGCAGGTCGCCGAGGTCGACGGCGCGACGTCAGACGTCGCCTGGATGCCCCTGTCCCGCCTGGACGAGTCGGTGCTGTCCCCGGCCGCGGTCGACGGACTCGGGATGATCGGCGCCCGGCTCTGACGGGGCCGTCTCGTACAGGTCCCTGCGGGCCTGGTTGCTGATGGCCAGGAGCAGCGCGACGATCAGCCAGTTGGCGACCATAGACGAGCCGCCCTGCGCGAGGAACGGCAGCGCCTTGCCGGTGAACGGCATCAGGCCGGTCACACCCGCCACGATGATGAACACCTGGAACGCGAGCACCAGGGACAGGCCGGCGGCGAGCAGCTTCCCGAACGGGTTGCCACAGGTGAGGGCGGTGCGCAGACCGCGCGAGACGAGCAGGGTGTAGAGCAGCAGTACCACCATCACCCCGGCGAGGCCGAGTTCCTCGCCGACGGTGGTGAGGATGAAGTCGCTGCGTCCGGCGAAGCCGATGAGTTCCGGGTGTCCCTGTCCCAGGCCGCTGCCCGTGACGCCGCCGCTGCCGAAGCTGAACAGCGCCTGGGCGGCCTGGTCCGAGATCAGGCCCGGTGGGCGCCGGTCGGCCGGCAGGTAGATGTCGAACGGGTGCAGCCAGGCCATCACCCGGCCCTTGACGTGCGGTTCGGTGGCGCCGACCGCGAAGGCGCCCACCAGGGTCATGGCGATCCCGCACGCCACCCAGTTGGTGCGTTCGGTCGCGATGTAGAGCATGGCGACGAACACACCGAAGAACAGCAGTGACGTACCCAGGTCGCGTTCGAAGACCAGCACCAGCAGGCTCAGGAGCCATACCGCGGCGATCGGGCCGATCTGCCGGCCGTGCGGCAGCGTCATGCCGAGCATGCGGCGGCCGGTGCAGGACAAGGCGTCGCGGTTGAGGACCAGGAAGCCCGCGAAGAACACCACGATGCTGATCTTCGCGAACTCGCCCGGCTGGAACGAGAGCGGGCCGAGGTGGACCCAGCGCTTGGCGCCGTAGGTGTCCCCGGGGAAGAACGCGGGCGCCATCAGCAGGACCATGGAGGCCGCCATGGTCACGTAGAGGTAGCGCTGCAACTGCCGGTAGTCCCGCAGCGCCCACAGCACGACGATCGTGGCGGCCACCGCCAGGACGGTCCACACGAGCTGTCCGCCGCTCGCGGGGGCCGAGTCGAAACGCGCGGCATACGCGGGGTCCAGGCGTTGGATCAGGACCAGGCCCAGGCCGGTGAGGAGGAACGCGAGCGGCAGGATCAGCGGGTCGGCGTGGGGCGCGAACCTGCGGACGGCCAGGTGGGCGGCAAGGGCCAGGCAGAGCTGGGAGACGGCGAACTGGGCGAGACGGGCGGGAGGACCGCCCGTCATGGCGAAGCCCGCGGAGGCGTAGCCGTATACGACGACGGCCAGGGCGAAGGCGAGCAGCAGCGCTTCGGTGCGGCGGGCGTCGAGGGCACGCGGACCGGCGCGGAGGGCGTTCAGTCCACGCACGGCACACCACCTCCCGCGACCTTGATCTTGTCCTTGCCGTGCCCCGGTATCTCGACGAGGTCGTCGCGCGGGATGGAGAAGCCCTTGGCCTTGCCGCCGCCGGCCGGGACGTGGAGGAGGATCAGCGTGTTGGCGTTGTAGCCGCCGATGTCGGAGCTCCCGGCGTGCAGTTTGCTCAGCACGTCCTCGGGGAGGTCCTCCCCGTTCTGGTCCTTCCGCGTGTCGAGGCCCATGAGCAGGATGTTCGTCGAGCCGTCCTGCGACTTGGGTGCGTCGTCGCCGAGTGCGGCCGAGGAGCCGATGCTGTCGATCTCGCGGTACAGGTACCAGGCCGCGGCGCCGCCGCAGAGCACCAGGACGCCGCTGAGGGCCAGCAGCGTGCGGCCGAGCCGGGCCCGGCGAGAGCGGCGGCGCGCGCGACGGCGTCGGGAGCGGGGGCTGACGGCTCGGTGCTGGGGCATGGGGACGATCCTGAACGCCCGTTCCTGAGCGGACCCTGAGGAAGCGGAAGGGGTCTTCAGGAACGGTGTTCACGGTCGCGGTGCGGAGTCCGCCGTCGGCAGCCGGAGGACGAGGCGCGCGCCGCGCCCGCTCTGCTCCACCCGCAGGGTTCCCCCGTGGGCGTGGGCGATCTCGCGCGCGATGGCGAGGCCGAGGCCCGTGCCGCCGCTGGCCCGGTTGCGGTCCGCCTCCAGCCGCGTGAACCGGTCGAAGACCTCCTCCGTCGCCTCCGGCGGAATGCCGGGCCCGTCGTCGGCGACTTCGAGCAGGGCCGTGCCGGTGGCCCGGTCCGTCGCCGTGCCGACCCGCACCTCGGAGTCGGCGAACCGCTGCGCGTTGTCCAGGAGGTTCGCGAGCAGCCGTTCCAGCTGTCCGGGATCGGCGCGCACGAGGACCGGGTCGTCGGCGGGTACGAGGAGCGCGGGGACCCGCGCGGAACGGCGCCGGGCGATCAGCTCGGCCGCGAGCAGCGACAGGTCGACGAGTTCCGCGTTCGGTGGCTGCCGCGCGTCGAGTCGGGCGAGGAGCAGCAGGTCGGCGGCGATGTGTTCCAGTCGTACGGTCGAGTCGAGTGCTCGGGTCAGCGAGGCGGCCGTGCCGGGGTCGGGCTTGTTGAGGAGGGCGAGTTCGAGTTCCGCGCGGGCCGCGGCGATGGGGTTGCGGAGTTCGTGGGAGGCGTCGGCGACGAACTGGCGCTGCCGGGTGACGGAGTGCTCGAGGCGTTCCAGGGTGTCGTTGACGGTCTCGGCGAGCCGGGTGATCTCGTCCTGGCCGCCCGGCGCGGGGACGCGGCGGCTGAGCCGGTCCGCGGAGACGGCGACGAGTTCTCTGCGCATGGTCTCGACGGGCCGCAGCGCGGCGCCGGTGACCGTCCAGGCGATGAGTCCGGTGAGCAGGGCGACCAGCGGGCCGCCGACGAGGACGGTGACGCCGAGGGCCCGTTGGGCGTCGGCCACGGCGTCGAGGACGGTCAGCGCGTAGACGTAGAGGTCGCCGTCGCCGCTCGGCGAGGGGGTGCGGACGACCGCGACGACGCTGGTGTGGCCGGCCAGGGCGGGGGCGGCGGCGAAGTCACGTACCGCCGAGTCCCGTCCCCCGGCGGGGCGGAACTCCGCGAGGACGGCGGCGCGGGCGGCGGGGTGCGGGGCGGTGCTGGCGAGCGGGCGGCCCTGGTCGTCGAGGACGAGCACGGCGTCCACGCCGCCGTCGGGTTCCGGCAGGTCGCCGTGCGGGCGCCCGTGTCCGGCCGCGATGTCCGCGGCGGCCTGGCGGGCGGCGAGTTCGGTGCGGGCGCCGGCGTTGTCGACCAGGTTGCCGCGCAGGATGACGTACAGCCAGCCGCCGCCGATGGCGAGGGCCACGACCATGGTGAGGACTGCGGCGGCGGTGGCCCGGCCTCGCAGGGTGCGGGGGATGCGGGGGCGGACGCCGGATTCCTTCCGGACCGCGCGGGCCGCACGAAATCTGTCAGGGCGCATCGGGGGCCAGCCGGTAGCCGATGCCCCGCACGGTGCGGATGGTGTGCCGGCCGAAGGGCGCGTCGACCTTCTTGCGCAGCGAGCTGACGTACACCTCGACGATGTTGGGGTCGAGGTCGGCCGGCGAGTCCCACACCTCGTCGAGGATGTCCTGCTTGGAGACGGTGCCGCCGTCCGCGGCCAGGAGGCAGCCGAGCACCTCGACCTCCCTGGCGGTCAGCTCGACGGTCTGCTCGCCCCGCTTGCAGAGCCGGGCGACGACGTCGAGGGTGAGGTCGCCGACCTGGAGGGTCGAGGGGCGCTCGCGTCCGGCGCGGCGGCCGAGGGCGCGCAGCCTGGCGAGGAGCACGAGGAGGGAGAACGGCTTGGTCAGGTAGTCGTCCGCGCCCGCGTCGAGCCCGTCGGCCTCGTCGTACTCGCTGTCCTTGGCTGTGAGGATGAGGACGAGAGCGTGCTGGTCGTGGATGCGCAGCCTGCGGCAGACGTCGAGGCCGCCGAGTCCCGGCAGCATCAGATCCAGCACGATCACTTCGTAGCCACCGGTCAGCGCGAGGTCGAGGCCGGTGTGCCCGTCGTGGGCGACGTCCACCCAGTGACCGTCCGACGAGATGGCCCGGCGCAGGGTGTCGGCGAGTGCGTGCTCGTCTTCGATGACCAGGATCTTCACGGTGCAAATATCACATACCGGAAGGCTGCGGAGCTGAAGGGACGTTCAGGCCGCTCAGGGGAAGAGCCGGGCCCCGCACCTGCCCAGGGGCCCAAAGGCCTCTGCATCAGGGACCTTTGGCGAGGCGATCGAGCGTGCCGGACTGTGACGATCAAGGTGTACCCGAAGATCATCCGTCCCGTGAGAAAGGGTGCCCCGATGACTTCCCTCCCGGACTCGGACAACCCGCTTGTCCACGGCTTCCTGCCGCACCGGCTCCCGGCTCTCCACCTCGCCGGAGGCTGGACGGATCTGGACGCGCTGGCCCACGCGACCGCCGCCGCACCGTGCCGGGAGGAGGCACGCCTCCTCGTGGCAGAGGCCTGCCGGGCATCCGCCCTGCCCTCGTTGCGTCACCGTGTCGCACGGCTGTCGGAACACCGTGCCAGAGCCGCGGCGACGCGACTGGCGGTGATCGTGGCGGCCTGCGGATGGACCGAGCTCGACCCGGCGTCCACCAAGGCCACGCGTGTGGCGAACGAGCAGTTCCTCGCCCTGTGGACGTCCCTCGCCCACCGCAGTGACTACTCCCGGCTCGTCGGGCTGCCCACCCTGGCGCTCTTCAACTGGGCGCCGCTGCGCAAACCGGGCCGGGCCGTGCCGGTCGACCAACTGGCCCGCACCGAATCCCTCGTGCCGATCGTGCGCTGGTCGGCCGCGGACCGGCCGCTGTCCCGCCTGGACCGGCTCATGCTGGCCACGGTGCGTCTGGAGGCCCACGGGGTCTGGCTGTTCCGGCTCGCCGAGACGCTGGCGGGCCGGTCCCCCGCCGACCGGTCCGTCTCCGTCGCGCTGCGCCGCATGACCCGCATCCAGCACGCCCTGCACGGCCAACTCCGTTCCTGCGCGGCCAGGTTGGTCCTCGCACCGGCGACCGGGCAGCAGTGCGCGGTGCTCGCCTCACTGGCCGCGCGGGAGGCGCTGGAACCGCCGGTGCTGCTCGCCGCGGACGCCGTTCTCGGCATGGGCGGCCGCATGGGAACCGGCAGCCGGTGCCAGCAGCGCCGGCATCTCGCCGCCCGGCACCGCGCGTGGCTGTCCACCCTCGACCGTCGCAGCGCGGCTGTCAGGACCCTGGCGCACCGGCGCGGGGCGGACGCGGACGCCTACCGCGACGCCCAGGAGTCGCTGGTCGCGCTGCGCTGCGCGTACGCGGGACTGGTACGGACGGCCGCGCAGCCCGCGGCGGCGGGCTGCGCGGGAGCGGCGCACCGCATGGCCGATGACGTGCGGCGGAACGGGCTGCCCGTCGACGGCGCGGCCTGACCTGCTGCGCCCGCCCCCGCACGAAGGCCCGCCGTCCGTCACTCCGGCCAGTCGGAGCCCTTGATGACCTCCACGAAGTCACCGCGCTCGAAGCCGGGGACGCAGTGGGCCAGCACATCCGCCTTGACGTTGCCGAAGGCGGTCCGCGGGCGGTCCTTGATGCCGTCGGCGAACGCGGCGACGATGCGGTTCTTGAAGTCCGGGCGCGGGTGCGCCGCGACCACGGTCGCGCGCTCCTCGTCCGTGACGGCGTCGTACCCGATCCCCAGGACGTCCAGTTCCACGCCGCGGGTCAACAGAGCGACCTCGGGCGCCATGTGGAGCGGGATCTCGGGGGTGGTGTGCAGGGCGATCGCCGTCCAGACGCGGTCCGCCCGCTCGTCCGTGATGCCGTGCCCGTGCAGGAAGCGGCGGGCCTCGTCCGCGCCGTCGATCTCGAAGCGCTGGTCGGTGCGGCGGAAGCGCTCGGTCAGCCCCAGGTCGTGGAACATCGCTCCCACGTAGAGCAGCTCCGGGTCGTAGCTCAGTCCCTGTTCCCGGCCCCGCAGCGACCCCCACAGGAACACGCGCCGGGAGTGGTCGAACAGCAGGGGTGCGGCGGCGTCGCGCACCAGCTCCGTCGCCTCCTTCGCCAGGGCGCTGTCCGGGATCCGGATGCCCGCGATCGTCTCGCTCATGAGGTGCGCCTTCCGTTGACTGCTCGGTGGATGACTCCACGCCGCCTGCTCAGTGGATGACTCCACCTTCGCCCGATGCCCTACCCTGGGGCCATGTCCGTACGGTCGGCAGAACCACAGATTGAGACATGACGCACCGCGTGGCCTTCCTGGTCTTCGACGGCGTGACGCTGCTCGACGTCAGCGGTCCCGTCGAAGTGCTGCACCAGGCGGGGCGGCTCGGCTTCCCCTACGAGACGGTGCTGGTCTCGCCCCGCGGCGGCGACGTCACGACGTCGTCGGGGCTCGCGCTGGCCGGATCGATCGCGGCGGCCGATGCGGGCTCCGCGGACATCGGCCCGCTGGACACCGTGGTGATCGCCGGTGCCGACCGGCTCGCGCTCCAGCCCCTCGACGACGGCGTACTGACAGCCGCCGACACCCTGGCCCGGCAGGCGGCGCGGGTCGCCTCGGTGTGCAGCGGCGCCTTCGTCCTCGCGGCGCTCGGCCTGCTCGACGGGCGCCGCGCGACCACGCACTGGCGGCACGCGGCGACACTCGCCCGCCGCCATCCCGAGGTCAGGGTGGAGCCGGACGCCCTCCACATCCGCGACGGCCGGTACGTCACCTCCGCGGGCATCAGCGCGGGCATCGACCTGGCCCTCGGCCTCGTGGAGGACGACCACGGGGCGGACGCCGCCCGGACGATCGCACGTGAACTGGTCGTCTTCATGCAGCGCCCCGGCGGCCAGTCGCAGTTCTCCACGGCCCTCGTGACCCCGCCCGCGCGCAACGACGTGCTCCGCTCGCTGACCGCGTCCGTGCTCGCCGACCCGGCAGGCGAGCACACCCTGCCCGCCATGGCCGCGTCCGCCGCCGTCAGCACCCGGCACCTCGCCCGGCTGTTCAGGAGCGAGTTGGACACCACGCCGGCCCGCTGGGTCGAACAAGTCCGCCTCGACCACGCCCAGCAGCTCCTCCTGGACGGGCACAGCGTCACGGCGGCCGCCCGGCGCAGCGGTCTCGGCAGCGACGAGACGCTCCGCCGTGCCTTCGCCCGCCACCTCGGCACGACACCGAGCGAGTACCGCAGCCGCTTCGCCTCCGCGCACGGACGAGACGCCTGAACAGCGCACCACGCAGGGTCAGTTCACGCGAGACCAAGAGGCGCAGCGCCACGAGGTGTCAGCCCTGCTGGAAGAGCTCCGCGGGCAGCGGCTTCAGGAGCGCGTACAGGTCGTCGGTGATCGGCCGGTCCCAGGCGGCGATGGTCACCAGGACGTTGTCGCTGCGGTCGAACTGCACGCACGAGATCCGGCTCTCGGAGAGCTTGAGACGGCGCACGATGAGGAGGTTGTCGCCCTGCATCACGGGCACGTCCTCGCTGGAGACGACCGTGACCTCCTCGTCGTTCTCCAGGGCGAGCAGCAGCTGGGCCACCTCGAAGGGAACCTCGCCCTCGGCGGTCTCGCGCGCGGGCGACCCCTCGGGGAGGTTGCCGATGATCATCGCGGGGCCGCGGCCGCCGAACAGGTCGTAGCGCAGGAAGACGCCCTGGCAGCTGCCGTCGGGGGCGGGCAGGAGGCCCGCGCCGAGATTGCCGGGCCAGTCACCGGGGTCCATGGCCAGGACATCGAAGTCCGGGCCCGCGGGAGTGGCGGAGCTGCGGCGGCGGAGGAAGGACATGCGCCCATGGTACGTGGCCTGCGGCGCGTTCCGGCGCGGGGGCGGCGGCACTCCGGAGCGCCGACGCCCTCCCCACCAGCCACGGTTCCCCTACGCCCCCGCGCTCTCCGGCGGCACCACCGCCACCGGGCACGCCGCGTGCAGCAGTACCGCGTGGGTGACCGAGCCGAGGATGCGGCCGGGGGCGAGCCGTCGGCGGTGGCGGCCGACCACCACCAGGTCGGCGGCGTGCGAGGCGTCCACCAGGTGGCGGGCCGCGTCACCCGGGACGATGAACAGGTCGACCGGTACGTCGGGGTGGCGTTCGCGGTACGGGGCGAGCAGGTCGTCGGCGAGGTTCGCGTAGTCCCTTTCCGTCTCCTCGTCGGCGACGGCCTTCATCACGAACTCACCGGCGGGCGTGGAGCTGAGCACCGGCCACGGGTACGCGACGACGACGTGCAGCCTCGCCCCACGTCGCCCGGCCTCCGCGAAGGCGAAGGCGACGGAGTGCTCGTCCGGTGCGGGCGCCGACAGGCCGAGGACCACGCGGGGCGGGGCCTCCGGCGCCTCGGGCTCGGCGGCGCGCGGCACGACCACCACGGGACAGGGCGCCTCGCGCGCGCAGGCCAGGCCGTTCGAGCCGAGCAGCAGGCTGGCGAAGCCGCCCCTGCCGCGGGAGCCGAGGACCAGCAGGCCGGCCCCGGCGCCGAGCCGCGGCAGTTCGCGTCCCGGGCTGCCGTCCACCGTGACGAACTCGAGGTCGGGCAGACCGGCCCGTCCCACGACGGACTCGCGGGCCCAGTCCACCACCGGGTCGCTCTCGCCGCGTTCGAGGACGGCGGCGAAGGGGCCGTCGACCAGGGGTACGTCGTATCCCCGTACGTGCACGATCCGCAGCGGCACGGCGCGCAGCGCGGCGGCGGCCAGCGCCCACTCCAGGGCGCGGCCGCTGCCGCGCGATCCGTCCACGGCCACGACGACGGGCCCACCGCCGTCCGGCTCGGTGCCGCTCACGGACTCACTGCTCACGCTGCCGACCGGTTCGCTGCTCATGGCTACAGCCTTGTGCAGTCCGGAGCGCGCGGCGAGAGTCGAAGGTCACGTGATCGGGGACCGAAGACCGTCGCGGCCGTGTGCCGTGCCGGGGCGCTACGTCAGGTCGAACTCGCCCTCCCGGGCGCCGTGGACGAAGGCGCCCCACTCCGCCGGGGTGAAGATCAGGGAAGGGCTCTCCGGGCGGCCGCTGTTGCGCATGGCGATGAAACCCTCGACGAAGGCGATCTCGACGTCTCCGCGCCCCTCGCTGCTCGATCGCCAGTCCGCCGTGCTGAGGTCGAGCTCCGGCTTGTCCCAGCCCGCGAGCGGATGCTGCTGAGTGGTGCTGTCGGCCACGTCCGTGCTCCTCCCGAATGCGTCGGTCCGGCCGTCAGCCTAGCTTTCGCTCCGGGCGCCGGACAGGCCGCGGCGGCAGCTCCTCGGTCGGTCCGGCGTCGGCGGGCTCCGTCAGCCGGTGGGCGGTTCGGCTCCGACGAGCCACATGGCGAAGAACTGCGAGCCGCCTCCGTAGGCGTGCCCAAGTGCCCTGCGGGCTCCGTCCACTTGGTGTTCTCCCGCCAGGCCTCGCACCTGTAGTGCCGCCTCGGCGAAGCGGATCATGCCGGAGGCGCCGATGGGGTTGGTGGACAGGACACCGCCCGACATGTTGACCGGCAGGTCGCCGTCCAGCTCCGTGACGCCGGATTCGGTGAGCTTCCAGCCCTCGCCCTCCTCGGCGAAGCCGAGGTTCTCCAGCCACATCGGCTCGTACCAGGAGAACGGCACGTACATCTCGACGGCGTCGATCTCCCTGCGCGGGTCCGCGATGCCGGCCTGCCGGTAGACGTCGGCCGCGCAGTCCTTGCCCGCCTGCGGTGACACGAAGTCCTTGCCCGCGAAGAGCGTCGGCTCGCTGCGCATCGCGCCGCCGTGCATCCAGGCGGGCGGCCGGGGCGCACGGGCCGCGCCCGCGCGGTCGGTGAGGATCATCGCGCAGGCGCCGTCGGACGACGGGCAGGTCTCCGAGTAGCGGATCGGGTCCCAGAGCATGGGCGAGGCCTGGACCTTCTCCAGGGTGATGTCCTGCTCGTGGAGGTGCGCGTACGGGTTCCTCAGGGCGTTGCGGCGGTCCTTGTAGGCGACGAGGGAGCCGACCGTGTCGGGTGCGCCGGTGCGCCGCATGTACGCGCGCACGTGCGGGGCGAAGAAGCCGCCGGCGCCCGCGAGCAGCGGCTGCTGGAAGGGCACGGGCAGCGAGAGGCCCCACATCGCGTTGGATTCCGACTGCTTTTCGAAGGCGAGGGTGAGGACCGTGCCGTGGACGCGTGCGGCGACGAGGTTCGCGGCGACGAGCGCCGTGGAGCCGCCGACGGAGCCCGCCGTGTGGACGCGGAGCATGGGTTTGCCGACGGCACCGAGCGCGTCGGCGAGGTACAGCTCCGGCATCATGACGCCCTCGAAGAAGTCGGGTGCCTTCCCGACGACGACGGCGTCGACGTCCGCCCAGGTCAACTCGGCGTCTAGCAGGGCGGCTTGGGCGGCTTCGCGGACCAGGCCCGCGATCGACACGTCACGGCGCGCGGCCACGTGTTTGGTCTGGCCGACCCCGACGACCGCCACGGGTTCCTTAGGCACGGGCCTCTCCTTCCAGGACGGCGACCAGGTTCTGCTGGAGGCAGGGGCCGGACGTGGCGTGGGCGACGGCCCGGTCCGAGGCGCCCCGGTGGATGCGCGCGGCGGCCTCGCCGATGCGGATGAGCCCGGCGGCCATCATGGGATTGGCGGCGAGGGCGCCGCCTGACGGGTTGACGGTGACGTCGTCGGCGAGGCGCAGGGCCCTGCGCAGGACGACTTCCTGCGAGGTGAAGGGGGCGTGCAACTCGGCCGTGTCGACGGGCCGTTCGAAGAGTCCGGCGCGTTCGGCGGCCAGGCGGGTGGAGGGCGAGTCGGTGAGGTCGCGGACGCCGAGGCCGTGCGCCTCGATGCGGTGGTCGATGCCGCGGATCCACGCGGGCCGCTCGCAGAGCTCCCTGGCGCGGTTCCCCGTGGCGAGGACGACGGCCGCCGCCCCGTCGCCGACCGGCGGGCAGTCGCCGGTGCGCAGGGGGCGTACGGCGTACTCGCCCTGCTCGACGGCGCCGCGCAGCTGCGCGTGCGGGTTGGTGGCGGCGGCCGTGCGGCTGCGGGACGCGACCGCGGCGAGTGCGGGCTCGTCGGTCTCGCCCGCGTCGATCAGTGCCTGCGCCTGCAGCGCGGCGAGGGCCACGGAGTCGGGCCAGAGGGGGGCGACGTAGTACGGGTCGAGCTGCCGGGTGAGCACGTCGCGCACGGAGCCGGGCGAGGACTTGCCGTAGGAGTAGACGAGCGCGGTGTCGGCCTCGCCGGTCCGCAGTTTCACCCAGGCCTCGTACAGCGCCCAGGCGCCGTCCGTCTCGACGTGCGACTCGGAGATCGGCGGCCAGGCGCCGACCCCGTCGAGCGCCATCGTGAAGGAGAAGGCGCGTCCCGCGAGGTAGTCCGAGGAGCCGGAGCAGGTGAAGCCGATGTCGCTGGTCTTCAGGCCGGTCGCGGCGAGGACTTCGTGCAGCACCGGCATGAGCATCTCGACCTCGGAGAGCTCGTCGGTGGTGCGCAGGTGGTCGCTCTGCCCGAAGGCGACGACGGCGACCTGCGGCTGGTCATGGGGCGCCATCTACACCAGCTCCTTGTACGTGTCGTAGTCGGCGTCGGGTTCGCCCGTGGGCCGGTAGTGGTCGGGGTAGCGGCCGCCCTCGGTCCAGACCGGTTCGACGCGCAGCCCCATGCGGACCTCGTCGTAGGGGATGCCCGCGATGCGGGCGTGCAGGGCCAGGTCGGCTCCGTCGAGGGCGATGTGCGCGTAGACGTAAGGGACTTCGATGTCGAGGTTCTTCGCCTTGATGTTGACGATGCAGTACGTCGTGACGGTGCCGCGCGGTCCGACCTCCACGCGCTCCGCCGTGGCGACCCCGCACGTGGGGCAGGCGCCGCGCGGCGGAACGTACACCTTGCGGCAGGACGGGCAGCGCTCGCCGACGGTCCGCCGTTCCGAGAGGGCGTTGATGTACGCCGACTGGGCACGGCCCGGCGAGTAGGTGTAGTCCAGCCGTGCGGCCGCGACGATGCCGGTGACCGGGTCGTCGAACACGCCGGTGTGCGGTGCGGACCCGGGCTCCGCCGCCTCCCCGTCGTACGCCTCGAAGCAGGCGATGTCCGTGATGGCGCCGACGCGTTCGGCGGCCCAGCGGACGCGGACCCGCATGCCGGTGCGCACGGCGTCGGGGCCCGGCACGTCCAGGGCGTGGAGCAGGGCGGTGTCGGCGCCGTCGAGCCTGACGAGGACCCAGGCGAACGGGGTGTCCAGGGGCTGGCCGCGGCGCGGTGCGTGGTTCCAGGCCCAGGTGGTGACGGTGCCGGTGGTGGCGACCTCGACGAGGTCGCGGATCTCCTCGGCGGTCACGGGGTCGTACTCGACGGGCGGGACGAGGGTGCGGCCGTCGCCGGTCCGCACGCCGAGCACGGTGCGTTCGCGCAGCCCGGTGAGGAAGGCGCTCTGCACGGGCCCGAGCGAGCGGGTGAAGGGGAACTCGACGACGAGAGGGGCACGCAGCACTTCTGGTGAGGGGACGGATGTCATGACGGGGACTCCGTTTCCGGGTGATGGGGCGCCCCGTCAGGGGCGCGGGGAACTGCGCGACCGGCGACAACAGGCCCGCAGCAGCGGAACGACCTACGCACGCCGGAAAACGGGCGCCCTCTTCTCCGCGAAGGCTCTGGAGCCCTCCTTCGCGTCGGCCGTGTCGAATACGGGCCACCCCCGTTTCAGCTCGGCCGCGAGACCGTCCGCCTCGGTCATCTCGGCGGTCTCGTACACCGACGCCTTCACCGCCTCCACGGCGAGCGGCCCGCACGCGTTGATCTGCTCGGCGATGACGAGGGCCTTCTGCAGGGCCGTGCCGTCCGGCACCACATGCCCGATGAGGCCGACGGACGCGGCCTCGGCCGCGGAGTAGGGCCGCCCGGTGAGCAGCATCTCCAGGGCGTGGGTACGAGGAATCTGCCGCGGCAGCCGTACGGTCGAGCCGCCGATGGGGAAGAGCCCCCGCTTCACTTCGAAGAGGCCGAACGTCGCCGACTCCCCCGCCACGCGGATGTCCGTGCCCTGCAGGATCTCCGTGCCGCCCGCCACGCAGTAGCCCTCGACGGCGGCGATGACGGGTTTGCGGGGGCGGTGGTGGCGGAGCATCGCCTTCCAGTGCAGATCCGGGTCGGCCTTGAGCCGGTCCCTGTGCCGCTCGCCCTCCATCCCTTTGCCGGCGAGGGCCTTGAGGTCCATGCCCGCGCAGAAGGAGCCGCCGGCGCCGGTGAGCACGATGGAGCGGATGCCGTCGTCCTCGTCGGCCTCGACCCACCCGTCGTACAGGCCGACGAGCATGGCGAGCGACAGCGCGTTCTTCGCTTCGGGCCGGTTCAGCGTGAGGATCAGCGTGGCGCCCTCGCGCCGCACGGAGAGGTG
The DNA here is from genome assembly GCF_008642355.1 of Streptomyces venezuelae. NCBI lineage: Bacteria > Bacillati > Actinomycetota > Actinomycetes > Kitasatosporales > Streptomycetaceae > Streptomyces > Streptomyces venezuelae. Next base: position 7,807,167 of record NZ_CP029193.1, on the reverse strand, counting down.
TTCCGTCCCGCGTTCCGATCCGTGTTCCGTCCCGCGTTCCGATCCGTTTTCCGACCCGCGTTCCGTCCCACCCATGCCGGTGCTCCCTCTGTCGGCGGCCGCCCGGGCGGCCGGTCTGTCGGCTGCGGACCTGGAACAGGTTGCAGTAGCCGGGGAGCCAGTTCAATAGTTTCCTGACACTCAGTCAGTTTTCTTCCGCGAGGGCCCTTCCCACTTATGGGGCCCTCTGCTCTGATGACCGCCAAGCGAGACGTCAGTGAGGACGCCGGGGTCAGGAGGAGTGCGGTGGAGTACAACCTTGCCGACCTGTTCGAGTCGGTCGTCGACGTGGTCCCCGACCGCGAGGCGCTCGTCTACATCGACCACCCCGGCACGGGCGCGGAACGCCGCCTCACCTACGCCGAGCTCGACGCGGCAGCCAACCGCGTCGCCCACCACCTGATCGACAGCGGTCTGCGCCCCGGCGAGCACCTGGGCCTGCACCTGTACAACGGCGTCGAGTACCTGCAGACGGTCCTCGGCTGCCTGAAGGCACGCCTCGTACCGGTCAACGTGAACTACCGGTACGTGGAGGAGGAGCTGGTCTACCTCTACCGTGACGCGGACCTCGCCGCGCTCGTCTTCGACGCCGAGTTCACCGAGCGGGTCGCGGCGGCGCTGCCGCGCACGGAGAAGCTGCGGCACCTGGTGCGGGTCGGCGAGCCGCCCGCCGACGTCCCCGCGCTCGACGTGGTGGCGTTCACCGACGCCGAGGCGGCGGGGTCGCCGGAGCGCGGGTTCGGGCCCCGCTCCGCCGACGACCTGTTCATCATCTACACGGGCGGCACGACGGGCATGCCCAAGGGCGTCATGTGGCGCCAGGAGGACCTGTTCTTCGCCGGGCTCTTCGGCGGGGAGCCCGCGGGCGAGCCGGTGAAGCGGCCCGAGGAACTCGCCGAGCGGGTCGCGGCGGGCGGGCCCGGCATCACCTTCTTCCCCGCGCCCCCGCTGATGCACGGCACGTCGACACTGACGTCGTTCATCGCCTTCAACTACGGGCAGCGCGTCGCCCTGCACCGCAAGTACGTCCCCGAGGAATTGCTCCGCACCATCGAGAAGGAGCGGGTGTCCAGCGTCTCTCTGGTCGGCGACGCGATGCTCAGGCCGCTCATCGACGCGCTGCGCGGGCCGCTGCGGGGCACCGACCTGTCCTCCCTGTTCAGCGTCTCCTCGTCCGGGGCGATCATGTCGGAGACCGTCCGCGCCCAGTTCCAGGAGCTCGCGCCGGACGTGCTGCTCCTGAACAACTTCGGGTCCTCCGAGTCGGGCTCCAACGGCAAGGCGACGGACGACTCGGGACCGGAGAAGGGCTTCCGGCTCGAGGTCAACGAGCGGACGCAGGTGGTGGACCTGGTCACGCACGAGCCGGTGCCGGTGGGCGTGCCGGGGCGTCTGGCGCAGCGCGGCCACGTGCCGCTCGGCTACTACAACGACGCGAGGAAAACGGCGGAGACCTTCTTCCAGCGGGACGGCGAGCGCTGGGTGCTGCTCGGCGACATGGCGACGGTGGACGAGGACGGCATCGTCACCGTGCTCGGCCGCGGCTCGCAGTGCATCAACACGGGTGGCGAGAAGGTGTACCCGGAGGAGGTCGAGCAGGCGCTCAAGTCGCACCCCGACGTGTACGACGCGCTGGTCGCCGGAGTCCCCGACGAGCGGTGGGGCAGCCATGTGGCCGCCGTCGTGCAACTCAGGGACGGAGCGGCCGGGCTGGACCTGGAGGCGGTGCAGACCCACTGCCGCGCCCTGCTCGCCGGCTACAAGATCCCACGCTCCGTGGTCTTCACGGACCACATCCAGCGCTCCCCCAGCGGCAAGGCGGATTACCGCTGGGCCAAGGCGGTGGCCGCCAGGGGCTAGCACGACGCGACGGCCTCCATCCGACCGGAGCTGTCGGGTGGAGGCCGTCGTCGTGGCGGAGGGGCAGGCCGCGGATCAGTCGGTGGTGAGCAGGCCCGCGCGGAGCTTGCCCACGACGCGGGACAGGAGCCGGGACACGTGCATCTGCGAGCAGCCCAGGGTGTCCGCGATCTGCTGCTGGGTCTGCTCCTCGACGAAGCGGAGGTGGATCAGGGTCCGGTCCCGTTCGTCGAGGTCCGCGATGAGCGGGGCCAGGGAGTGGAAGTTCTCGACGAGTTCGAAGGACTCCTCGTTGATGCCGATGAAGTCGGCCAGCATCGTGTCGGACTCGTCGTCCTGACCGTTGACCGCGGCGTTCAGGGAGACCGCGCTGTAGCCGTTGGACGCCTTCTGCGCCTCGGCGACCTCCGAGGGCTCCAGCTGCATCAGCTCCGCGAGCTCGGCGGTGGACGGCATGCGCCCGAGCCGGGTGCGCAGCTCCTCCGTGGCCTTGGAGAGTTCGATACGTGCTTCCTGGAGCCGGCGCGGCACGTGCACGGCCCACGAGGTGTCACGGAAGAACCGCTTGATCTCGCCTGTGATGTACGGAACGGCGAAGGAAGTGAACTCGACCTCGCGGGTGAGCTCGAACCGGTCGATCGCCTTGATCAGACCGATGGTGCCGACCTGGATGATGTCTTCCATCTCCTGCTGGCCGCGGTGCTTGAAGCGCGATGCCGCGTACTGCACCAGCGAGAGGTTCATCTCGATCAGCGCGTTGCGCACGTACTGGTACTCGTGCGTGCCCTCCTCGAGCTGCGTGAGGCGGTCGAAGAACCGCTTGCCGACCTCACGCGCGTCCCTCGGCGCGATGGAGGAGGGGTCCGTGTACGCGCGCTCGACGAGGTCCTCCCCGGCACGGTCGGCCGTGTCCTGCGTCTGCCCCTGCGTCACGGTAATCATGGCGTTCCGCTCCTTGTTCAGCTCGGCTGTTTACCCCCGCAGCGGCACGGTTACCCCGTCGATCGCGTCTCACGCGTACAGTTTTTCGAAGAATTCGGGCCGGGCCAGGGAGACAGGTCCAGGGCGGCGATGATGGTCTTGCCCCCGTCCCCCGTTTCGACCGTGACGCGGGAGCTGAGGCGCTGGACCATCAGCCAGCCGAAGCCGCCGGGACGTGCCGGGTCCGGGGGCACGTGGACCGGAATCTCCGCACTGCGGTCGCTCACGCAGATCAGCAGGGCGGTCCCCTGCACGCGGACGGCGAATCCGCTGAGCCCCCCGCCGTGCCGCATCGCGTTGGCCGTCAACTCGCTGACGACCAGCAGCGCGTCCTCGTGCACGCGCCGCGCCTGGGCGCGCGGCAGCCCCTGACTCACCGTCCGCAGTGCCGCGTCCACCTCGGCGCGGGCCTGAGCGCAGGTCGTCCGCACTGTGTCGGGCATCTCGGGAGCGCTCATGAAGCCTTGATCCTTTCCCTGCACACGTGCAAACGCGACCGCGTCGCACCGTTCCTTGTGTTCGCATGCCCGACCCCACTGCCCGCACACCCCCTGCATCCCACAAGGAGAAAACACATTCACAACAGTGAAACGGCGTTCCGTCCGTCCCCTCGCCCGCGGCCTGGCGCACCTCGTGAAAGGACCGGTCCATTCTCACCCGGCCACGGCATATGACAAGGTCGGGGCATGTCCCTCAACAGCATCGAACTCGCCAGACAGGACCGTGTGGCGGTCGTCACGTTGCGCCACGACATCGACCTCGAGAACGGAAGCGAGGTCACTGCCGCCTTCCAGCGCGCCCGGACCGAGAGCGGCACCGAGGCCACCCTGCTCGACCTGGCCGAGCTGACCTTCGCCGACAGCGCCCTGCTCAACCTGATCCTGCTGGCGCGCGCCGAGCACGAACAGGCGCAGCGTCCCTTCGTTCTCTGCGGCCCCTTGCACAGCGCCATCCGGCGGCTGTTCGAGATCACGGGTGTCATCGACATCATGGTCCTGGCCGACACGCACGAGGACGGTCTGCGGCAGCTGAACAAGCTCCTCGACGGCTGACGGAGAAAACGAAAGTGCACGGTCGATGTTTGACTCGGCGCTGAGCGGCCAGGCGGATCTCCAGCACATGATGTCGATGCCAAGGAGCGTGAGCGGATCATGACCGCCAACGAGAAGGCCAAGGCGAAGACCGAGCAGGCCAAGGGCGCCGCGAAGGAAGCGGCCGGTCGCGCTGTCGGGAACGAGCGCCTCACCGCGGAGGGCCGCGCCGATCAGATGAAGGGTGACGCGCGCCAGGCCAAGGAGAAGACCAAGGACATCGGCAAGCACTGACCGCAACACCGTTCGACGCCGTCGGGGCGGCCCCGCTGAAGGGGCCGCCCTTTCCGGCTGTCTGAGATCATGGAAGTCATGGACATCATCCACAGGAACAACGTCACCGTCACGGGCAACCCGCAAGGGCAGACGGTGGTGCTGGCCCACGGTTTCGGCTGTGACCAGAACATGTGGCGCCTGACGGTGCCCGCCCTGGAGCCGCACTACCGCGTGGTCCTGTTCGACTATGTGGGCGCGGGCCGGTCGGATCTCTCCGCGTTCTCCGCGGAGCGGTACGGCTCGTTGGACGGGTACGCCCAGGACGTGGTGGAGGTGTGCGAGCGGCTCGACCTGCGCGACGCCGTGTTCGTCGGCCACTCGGTGAGTTCCATGATCGGTGTCCTGGCCGCCAGGCAGGCGCCCGAGCGCATCAAGGCCCTCGTGATGGTCGCCCCGTCGCCCCGGTACATCGACGACGACGGCTACCGCGGCGGCTTCAGCGAGGAGGACATCGACGAACTCCTGGAGTCCCTGGAGGCGAACTACCTGGGATGGTCCGCGTCGATGGCGCCGCTCATCATGGGCAACCCCGAGCAGCCCGAGCTCGGCGAGGAGCTCAAGAACAGCTTCTGCGCCACCGACCCCGAGATGGCCCTGGTCTTCGCCAGGACCACCTTCCTCTCGGACGCGCGGGACGAGCTGCCGGGCGTGCGCGTCCCGACACTGGTCCTGGAGTGCTCGCAGGACGCGATCGCGCCCCGCGAGGTCGGCGCCTACGTGCACCGGACGGTTCCCTCGTCGCAGCTGGTCACCCTCGACGCGACCGGGCACTGCCCGCACCTGTCCGCGCCCGAGGCGACCAACGCGGCGATCACCGCGTTCCTGGCAGGCCTGGGGTGATGTGCCGCACGGGAACCGGCCCCGACGACGCCAACGAGGCCGACGGCGGTACCTCCTCGGACTCGATGTTCGCCGCCCTCCTGGAGGACAGCGCCGAGGAACTGTACGAGCACGCGCCGTGCGGGTATCTGTCCACGCTGATGGACGGCACCGTCGTCAAGATCAACGGCACGTTGCTCGACTGGCTGGGGCTCGACCGGGAAGCGGTCGTGGGCCGGCTGCGGTTCACGGACCTGCTGACCGTGGGCGGCAGGCTGTACCACGAGACGCACTTCGCTCCGCTGCTGCGCATGCGGGGCGAGATCAGCGGAGTGGCCCTCGACGTCAAGCAGACCGACGGCGGCCGCAGGCCGGTCCTGGTCTCCGCCGTCATCAAGTACGGCAGCACCGGCACACCGCTGCTGACCCGCCTCACCGTCTTCGACGCCACCGACCGCCGCGCCTACGAGGCGGAGCTGCTGCGCAGCCGCAAGGCCGCCGAGGAGTCCGCGCGGCAGGCCCGCGCCGACCGGGCACGGCTGCAGCAGGCACTCGCCGTGCTCCAGGAGTCGCTGCTGCCGTCGTCCCTGCCTCCGATCCCCGGCGTCGAGACGGCCACGTACTACCACACCGCCTCGCCCGACCAGCTCGGCGGCGACTTCTACGACGTCTTCCCGCTGGACGGCAAACGGTTCGGCTTCTTCCTCGGCGACGTGTGCGGAAAGGGCCCCCAGGCGGCCGCGGTCACCTCGCTGACCCGGTACACGCTGCGCGCCGCCGCCCTGCACGACCCGGCGCCCGTGGCCGCGCTGACCACCCTCAACCAGGTCCTGCACGACCGGTACTCGGGCGACGACCCGCGCTTCTGCACCGTCATCTTCGGCGTCCTGGACCCCGACCCCGTCTCCGGGTACGTCTCCGTGGAGCTGGCGTCGGGGGGCCACCCGCCTGCCCTCGTCCTGCGCGGCGGCGGCACGGCGGACTACCTCCCCACGCCGGGCGGCCTCCTCGTCGGCGCGCTGCCCGACCCGCAGTTCACGGCCGCGAGGACCACCCTCGCCCCCGGCGACACACTGCTGCTCTACACCGACGGCGTCACCGAGGCCCGCACCGGCGCCGACCGCTCCGACCTCTTCGGGGACGAGGCACTGCGGGCCTTCACCGCCGAGCACGCCGGCACCTCCGCGGGGGACGTCGTCGGCGCGCTCAGCGATCTGCTGGCGGGCCTCGGCGAAGGCCTCGACGACGACACCGCACTGCTCGCACTGGGAGCACCCGCACCCGCACCCACTCCTACGACGGACGACACGGCGACGAAAACCACACCATGAGCCCACTGAAGATCATCACCGGCGACTCCGCGACGGGTCCTGTCCTGGAGATCATCGGCGACCTCGACCACCACACCGCCCCGGAGCTGCGCGACAAGCTCCCCACGGTCGGCCTGCGCCCGGGTGGCCGTCTCGTCCTCGACCTCACCGCGATGCACTTCTGCGACTCCAGTGGCATCACCGCCCTGCTGGCCGCGCGCCACCACGCCCAGGCGGCGGGCGCGGACATCGCCCTCGCGGCGGTCCCGGCCAACACCCTGCGAATCCTGCGCATCGTCGGCCTCGACCAGATCTTCGCCCTGCACGACGACGTCGCGGCCGCCACGCGTCCCTGACGCTCCGCTCCCCCTGCGCGCCTCACGCCACCCAGCTCCCTGACGGCAGGACGCGTCCCAGGGCGACGGAGTGCGGCGCGTCGAGTCGCCGCTCGTGCCGCACGTGCGCGGCCCCGGCGGTCAGGACTCCCCCGCAGTACGGTGCCGAGCGCGCGACCGAGGAGGCGGGGGGGCGGCCCAGGGCACCGGGCCGCGCGGGCGCCGCGACGGCGGAGCCGCCCGTGAGCAGAGCGACGGTCGGCGCGCCGGTGGCGAGCACGCGGCGGGCGGGTGTGGCGTTGCGCACGTCGTCTCCCTCAGCGCCTGTGTCATGTCCGGGCCGGTCGTGTTCAGTCCTGCGCGAGGAAACCCGCGACGCGCCGCACGAACCACTCCGGGTCGTCCAGCCACGGGAAGTGCCCGGCGCGGGGCTGTACTTGGCGTACGCCGTGCGGGAAGAACCCGGCGACCTCCTCGGCGTGCGCGGGGTTCGGGCCGCCGTCCCACTCCCCCGCGAGCACGAGCACCGGCGCGGCCAGCTCCGTCAGGGCGGCGCGGGTGGCGGCCGGGTCGAACGCGCCGTCGCCGTGGAACGCGGCCGCCGCCTCCGCGTTCTTCTCCGACGCGCTCGCCGCGCGGTGCGCCTGCGCCGCCGCGTCCCAGCGTCCGTAGGCGAGGGGGGCGAGGGCGTCCGCCACCTCGGCGAAGCCGCGTCCGGCGGCGAGCGCGTCCAGCGCGGCCTCGGCGGCCGGGTACCAGGGCTCGTCCGCGCGCAGCGCCGCCGCCTCGCGGTGGTCCCGGTCGGTGACGGTGAGGCCGAGGGCCTGCGTGGCCGGGGCGACCAGGACGAGGGTGCGGACCCGCTTCGGGTGGCGGGCCGCGTACAGCGTGGCGATGTTGCCGGACGCGGAGTGCCCGAGCAGGTCGACCCGGTCGAGCCCGAGGTGCATGCGGAGCGCCTCGACGTCGTCGACGAGCCGGTCGCAGCGGTACGTCGCCGGGTCGTCCGGCACCGCGGAGTCGCCCGTGCCGCGCAGGTCGAGGAGGATCAGGTGCCGGTGCGCGGTGAGTCCGCCGAGGTCGCCGAGGTAGGCGGAGGCGCGCATGGGGCCGCCGGGCAGGCACAGCAGGGGCTCGCCGTCCCCCTTCTCGTGGTAGGCGAGCTCCGTCCCGTCGTACGCGCTGAATGTCGGCATGGGGATGATCATCACATCCCGTGCGCCGCCCGGGCAACGCTGTCGCGACGTGGCCCATGACGGTGGCCCATGCCGCCGCCCGTGGCCTCGCGCCGCAGCTCGAGCCGGTGTGCGAGATCCCTTGACGCCCACCGTCCGGCCTGGATTACTGAGCTCCACAGAAGATCGACGACCGAATGATCGGTCGCCCGTTAAGGACGGGAGCAGTCCCTATGACGCGTATGCCGCTACTGCTGGACGCGGCCGAACGGCTCGGCCCGCGCGAGCTCGCAGCCCTGCAGCTGGAGCGCCTCCAGGACACCTTGTTGCATGCGTACGAGAACGTCCCGTTCTACCGGGCGGCGTTCGACAAGGCGGGGCTGCGTCCCGACGACTGCCGCTCGCTCGCCGACCTGGCACGGTTCCCGTTCACGACCAAGGACGACCTGCGGGCCAACTACCCGTTCGGGATGTTCGCGGTGGAGCAGTCCGAGGTGCGCCGCCTGCACGCGTCGAGCGGCACGACGGGCCTGCCGACGGTGGTCGGGTACACGGAGCAGGACCTGTCCATGTGGGCGGACGTGGTGGCCCGTTCGCTACGCGCCGCGGGGGGCCGGCCCGGCGAGAAGGTCCATGTGGCGTACGGGTACGGACTGTTCACGGGCGGCCTGGGCGCACACTACGGAGCGGAGCGGCTGGGATGCACGGTGATCCCCGCGTCGGGCGGTATGACGGCGCGGCAGGTCCGGCTGATCCAGGACTTCCGCCCCGAGATCATCATGGTGACGCCCTCGTACATGCTCACGCTCCTGGAGGAGTTCGAGCGGCAGGGCGTCGACCCCCGTACGACGTCCCTGCGGGTCGGCATCTTCGGCGCGGAGCCGTGGACGGAGGAGATGCGGCGTGAGATCGAGGAGCGCTTCGCCATCGACGCCGTGGACATATACGGGCTCTCCGAGGTGATCGGCCCCGGTGTCGCGCAGGAGTGCGTGGAGACCAAGGACGGGCTGCACATCTGGGAGGACCACTTCTATCCGGAGGTCGTGGACCCGATCACGGGCGAGGTGCTGCCGGACGGTGAGCGGGGCGAGCTGGTGTTCACGTCGCTCACGAAGGAGGCCATGCCCGTCATCCGCTACCGGACACGGGACTTGACGCGACTGCTGCCCGGGACGGCACGGATCTTCCGGCGCATGGAGAAGGTGACGGGCCGCAGCGACGACATGGTGATCCTGCGGGGCGTCAACCTCTTCCCCACCCAGATCGAGGAGATCGTGCTGCGCACGGCGGGCATCGCCCCGCACTTTCAGCTACGGCTGACCCGCGAGGGCCGCATGGACGCACTGACGGTACGGGCCGAGGCGCGCGCGGACACGCCGACGGCGCGGCGCGAGACCGCGGCCCGCGAGATCGCGGCGGCGGTGAAGGACGGGATCGGCGTCTCGGTCGGTGTGGAGATCGTCGACCCGGAGACGCTGGAACGGTCGGTGGGCAAGTTCAAGCGGATCGTCGATCTGCGGGACTGACGCCTCCCGTCGTACGGCCCGTCAGGGCACGCCGTCCGTGGGAGGGCTGGGGTCGACCGCGGAGACGGCCAGGTCGGGCAGCGGCTCGGTCCGCGGCCCCGCGTGTGCGGGGCGGGCGGCGTGCGCCCGGCCCGCCTTGGTGATCGCGGCGTCGAGCTGCTTGCGCACGGCGTCGGGCAGGGCGCCCCCCTGGACGGTGCCGACCACGTCTCCCGCCAGCACGTGCAGCTTGGTGTTGGTGTTCTGCGAGGCGGTGACCAGCGCGTCCCAGGCGGCTTCGGGGCTCAGGTTGAACGTGGACATCAGGATGCCCCTGGCCAGGTCGATCGTGGGCCGGGTCTGCATGGCACGGCGCAGTTGGGCCACGACGATGTGCAGCTCCTGCTCGGATCGCTCGGGCTGACTCGCCTCGCGCACGACCGGGCCGGGCGCCTCCACGGCCTCCGGCTTCGGAGTCGACTCCGGATCCGGCTCCGGTTCTGGCTCCGGTTCGGGAGGCATGAACAGGCCACGGGTCCCGGTCAGTTCGAGCAGCCGGTCGACGACGGGACTGCTGTGGCGGATGACCACGGCCTTGCCCTCTTGCACCGCGTGCTGACGCAGACCGAGCAGGAGGTTCAGGCCCGAGCAGTCACAGAACTCCACTCCGCTCAGGTCCAGGTCGAGGCCGTGCGCGGCATTGGCGAGCGCGCGGTCCAGATCGATCCGGAGTCGTTGTCCGGTGTCGAGGTCGAGCTCCCCCCGCACCGCGAGGCTTCTCCTGCCGCCCGCAGCACTGCCGTCCCGCGGCGGCGAGGCCAGCGGAATTCGGCTGCCCTGACTGTGCTCGCCACCCTCGTTCCCGAAGGGCTGCCGAGTGGACGCGGGCTTCGGCATGGCCTCTCCTCACCTCGCTGCCTTCCGCTGTGCCCAGGCTGCCCGCCCAGGACCATGCACGTCAACTAATACATGAACTCTAGTACGTGTTTTTGAAAACGTGAATGCGAGGTACTAGAGTTGAGCCATGGATGGAGTGCCGGAGCCACACACTGGATGGACGTTTCTCACAAATCACGCGCGCGTGCTTGCTGCCATCGCCGACAACCACAACGCCCGCATCCGTGACATCGCCGCGCACTGCAGACTCACGGAGCGGGCTGTCCAGAAGATCATTGCCGACCTGGAGCAGGACGGCTACCTCTCCCACACCCGGGAGGGGCGCACGAACACGTACCAGATCGACCCCGCGAAGGTTCTGCGCCACCCCGCCGAATCCGGTCTGTCCGTCGCCTCGTTGCTGTCCGTGCTCGCCAGGGACGAGGCCGACCGGACCGGCTCGAGCCAGGACGGCGGACGGCACGCGGCCGCGACCTGACCCCGACCCGACCGACCACCGAACGGGTTCGGCCCAGCCCCTGCCGGACCCCCGACTCAGTCGGCGGCGAACCGGTCACGGAGCTCCCGCTTGAGGATCTTCCCACTGGCGTTGCGCGGCAGTTCATCCACGAAGAGAACCCTCTTGGGCACTTTGAAAGAAGCGAGTTTCCGGCGGACGTGCACGATGAGTTCGTCCTCCGTGACGTCCTGGTCGCCGCGTACGACGACGGCGGTGACCGCCTCGATCCAGCGGTCGTCCGGCAGCCCGATCACCGCCGCCTCCGCGACCCCCACGTGCTCGTACAGCACGTCCTCGACCTGCCGTGACGCGACCAGGACTCCGCCCGAATTGATGACGTCCTTCACGCGGTCGACGACGGTGAAGTACCCCTCCGCGTCCCGCACGGCGAGGTCCCCCGAGCGGAACCAGCCGTCACGGAACGCCTCAGCCGTCTCCTCCGGCTTGTCCCAGTAGCCTTCGCACAACTGCGGTGAGCGGTAGACGACTTCACCCTGCGTGCCGTCCGGCACCTCACGGCCGTCCTCGTCCACGACCCGCGCCTCGACGAAGAGCACGGGCCGTCCGCACGAGTCCATCCGCCCCTCGTGCTCGTCCGGCCCGAGGACGGTGGCGAGCGGACCGATCTCGCTCTGCCCGAAGCAGTTGTAGAACGCGAGCTCCGGCAGCCGGGCGCGCAGCCGCTCCAGAACCGGTACGGGCATGACCGACGCACCGTAGTAGGCCTTGCGCAGCGCCCGGAGGTCGCGGTCCGCGAAGCCGGGGTGCCGCGAGAGGCCGATCCACACGGTGGGCGGCGCGAAGAGGCTGTCGGCACGGCCGGCCTCCACGAGGTCGAAGATCCGCTCGGCGTCGGGCCCGTCGAGGATGGTGCTCTCCGCGCCGACGGCCAGGTACGGCATGAGGAACACGTGCATCTGCGCCGAGTGGTAGAGCGGCAGCGAGTGGACGGGTCTGTCCGTCTCCTCCAGGTCGAGAGCGGTGATCGCGCTGACGTACTCGTGGACCAGCGCCCGGTGCGAGAGCATCGCGCCCTTGGGGAGGGCGGTCGTCCCCGACGTGTAGAGCAACTGCGCCAGGTCGTCCCCCCGGGACCCGTCACCTTCGTACGCCGACGCGTGCGCCAGACGCGTGAGCAGTGAGTCGTCCGCGTCCCGCAGGGCCAGGAGCGGCACGCCGGACGGCAGGTGTCCCGCGAGGTCCGGGTCGGCGAGGACGAGGGAGCAGCCGGACTGCCGGACGATGTACGCGAGGTCGTCGCCGGTCAGGTTCTGGTTGACCGGCACGTGGACCAGGCCGGCCCGCGCGCAGGCGAGGAAGCCGATCAGGTAGGCGTCGGAGTTGTGGGCGTAGGCGCCGACGCGGTCCCCGTGGGCCAGGCCGCTGTCGCGCAGGACGCCTGCGGCGCGCGACACCGCGCCGTCGAGTTCCTCGTACGTCCAGGCTCGTTCGCCGTAGTGCAACGCCGTGCGTCGTGGTGTGCGGCGCGCGCTGCGCCTGAGGACTCCGTCGACCGTGTTGTCGCGTACACCCGTCATGGCGTGATCCTCGACCGGTGCACCGGTGAGGGTCAAGAGATCCGTTCCGCGCCGGGGGAAAGTGACCGACCGCTTGGTACGCTCAACCGCCCCTTCCCGAACTCCAGTTGGTCGGAACTTCAGGTGGTCTGAACTCCAGTTGGGAGGCATGATGCGCATCCGCACGAGACGCACGACAGCCGTGGGAGTCACCCTGCTGACGGCGTTGGCCCTGCTCCCGGCGTCCGGCGCGGGCGCCGCGCCCAAGGACACACGCGCCTCGGGCGGTGGCCTGCACGCCACCATCCGCTACACCGAGTACGGCATCCCGCACATACTCGCCGAGGACTACGCGAACCTCGGTTTCGGCACCGGCTGGGCCCAGGCCGCCGACCAGGTGTGCACGCTCGCCGACGGCTATCTGACCGTGCGCGGCGAGCGCTCGCGGCACTTCGGACCCGACGCCTCCCCCGGTTCCGCGCTGTCGTCGGCGTCCACGAACCTCGGCAGCGACCTGTACTTCCGCGGTGTGCGGGAGGCCGGGACCGTGGAGAAGCTCCTCGCGCAGCCCGCGCCCGCCGGGCCGAGCCGCCGCACGAAGGAGCTGATGCGGGGCTTCGCCGCGGGCTACAACGCCTGGCTGAAGCAGAACCGCATCACCGACCCGGCCTGCGCCAAGGCCGACTGGGTGCGTCCGATCACCGCGCTCGACGTGGCGCGGCAGGGCTTCGCCGTGCAGGTGCTCAGCGGGCAGGGCCGCGGGATCGACGGCATCACGTCCGCCGCACCGCCGTCCGCCCCGCGAGCGGGAGCGACCGCCCGGCGGACCGCGCCGGACCCGCGGCGCACCGCTGAGGCGGCCCGCGACCTGTTCTCGTCGCAGGACGCCGACATGGGTTCCAACGCCGTCGCGTTCAGCGGCGAGACCACGGCGAACGGGAGGGGCCTGCTGCTCGGCAACCCGCACTACCCCTGGCAGGGCGGCCGCCGCTTCTGGCAGTCGCAGCAGACCATACCCGGCGAACTCAACGTTTCCGGCGGTTCATTGCTCGGTACGAGCGTGGTCAACATCGGCTTCAACGGCGACGTGGCGTGGAGTCACACGGTCGCGACCGGCGTCACCCTGAACCTGCACCAGCTGACGCTGGACCCGGCCGACCCGACCGTCTACCTGGTGGACGGCAAGCGCAGGAAGATGGTGAAGCGCACGGTCACCGTGCCGGTCAAGGACGGCGCCCCGGTGACGCGCACCCAGTACTGGACCCGTTACGGCCCGGTCGTCACGGGCCTCGGCGCCCAGCTCCCGCTGCCCTGGTCCTCGACCACGGCGTACGCGCTCAACGACCCCAACGCGGTCAATCTGCGCGGCAGCGACACCGACCTCGGCTTCGGCAAGGCACGCTCGACCGCGGGCATCCTCAAGTCCCTGCGCGAGACGCAGGGGCTGCCCTGGGTGAACACCGTCGCCGCCGACCGGCACGGTCACTCGCTGCTCAGCCAGTCGCAAGTACTCCCCCGCATCACCGACGAACTCGCGGAACGGTGCAGTACGCCGCTCGGCAAGGTCACCTACCCGGCCTCGGGCGTCGCCGTCCTCGACGGGTCGCGCGGCGCGTGCGCGCTCGGCTCGGACAAGGACGCGGTGCAGCCCGGCATCTTCGGCCCGTCACGGATGCCGACCCTCGAGGACGCCCCGTACGCGGAGAACTCCAACGACAGCGCCTGGCTGACCAACGCCGACCACCCGATCACGGGCTACGAGCGGATCTTCGGCACGATCGGCACGCAGCGCTCGATGCGCACCCGCGGCGCCGTCGAAGACGTGGCGGCGATGGCCGAGAAGGGGGACCTCACCGTCCGGGACCTCCAGCGCCAGCAGTTCGCGAACCGTGTCCCCGCGGCCGACCTCGCCGCCGCCGACACGGCGAAGGCCTGTGCGGCACTGCCCGGTGGCACGGCAACGAGCAGCGACGGTCGGGCAGTTGACGTACACAGGGCCTGCGAGGCCCTGGCGCGCTGGGACCACCGGATGGACACCGACAGCCGCGGCGCGCTGCTCTTCGACCGGTTCTGGCGCAAGCTCACGGCGACCGTGCCCAACGCCCAGTTGTGGAAGGTGCCGTTCTCGGCCGCGGACCCGGTGCGCACCCCGCACACCCTCGACACCTCGCTGCCCGGCTTCCGCACCGCACTCGCCGACGCGGTGACCGAACTGACCGCGGCGGGTGCCGACGTGGGCGACCCGCTCGGCGCGCACCAGTACGTCGTGCGGGACGGCCGGCGCATCCCGGTCTCCGGCGGCACCGAGTCCCTCGGCGTGTGGAACAAGATCGAGGCGAACTGGGACAAGAAGGCGGGGTACACGGAGGTCGCCCACGGGTCGAGCCACATCCAGGCGGTCGGCTGGAACTCCGGCGGCTGCCCCGAGGCCCGCACGCTCCTGTCGTACTCCCAGTCCTCCAACCCGAACTCCCCGCACTACAGCGACCAGACGAAGCTGTACGGGAAGGAGCGCTGGGTGACGTCGCGCTTCTGCGAGCGGGACATCCTCCGCGATCCGGAGCTGGAGGTGGTGCGGGTGCGCGAGCGCCGCTGAGCCCCTGACGCACGGAGACGGGAAGGCCGGGAGGCCCGGGGGCGCGGCCTACACGGCGCGCTCCCGCCCCTCCCAGTACGGCTCCCGCAGACGCCGCTTGTACAGCTTGCCGTTGGGGTCGCGGGGCATCGTGTCGATGAAGTCGAGGCTCCTGGGGCGTTTGTAGCCGGCGAGGTGGTGCTCGCAGTGGGCGAGGATCTCGGCGGCCAGGGCGTCGTCGCCGGTCCGGTCCTCGGTGACCTCCACGACGGCCTTGACCTCCTCGCCCCAGGCGTCGTGGGGGATGCCGAAGGCGGCGGCGTCCGCGACGGCGGGGTGGGTGAGCAGCGCCGACTCGATCTCGGCGGGGTAGATGTTGACCCCGCCCGAGATGATCATGTCGATCTTCCGGTCACGCAGGAAGAGGTAGCCGTCCTCGTCGAGGAGGCCGAGGTCGCCGACGGTGAAGAAGTCCCCGATGCGGTTCTTCTTCGTCTTGGACTCGTCCTTGTGGTACGAGAATCCGCCGGTGGACATCTTCATGTAGACGGTGCCGAGCTCGCCGGGTCCGAGGCGGTTGCCGTCGTCGTCGAAGACCGCCAACTCGCTGATGGGCCAGGCCTTTCCGACCGTTCCCGGTTTCTTCAGCCAGTCCCGTGCGGTGGCGAAGGCCCCGCCCCCCTCGCTCGCCGCGTAGTACTCCTCGACGCACTCGCCCCACCAGTCGATCATCGCCCGTTTCACGTGGTCGGGGCAGGGCGCGGCGCCGTGGATGGCGTGCCGCATCGACGACACGTCGTACGCGGCGCGCGTGGCCTCCGGCAGCGCGAGCAGACGGTGGAACTGGGTCGGCACCATGTGCGTGTGCGTGCACTTGTGCACGTCGATGAGGCGGAGCATCTCCTCGGGCGTCCACTTGTCCATGAGGACCAGCGGGTGCCCGATGTGCAGGGCGGCGCCCGCGAACTGGAGTACCGCCGTGTGGTAGAGCGGCGAGCAGACCAGGTGGACGTTGCCGTCGAAGGGCTTGATCCCGAAGATGCCGAGGAAGCCGCCGAGGTAGGACTCCTCGGGGAGCTTGCCGGACAGGGGGCGGCGGATGCCGCGCGGGCGGCCGGTCGTGCCCGAGGTGTAGTTCATGACCCAGCCGAGTGTGCGGTCGGCCGGGGCGGACTCGGGGTGCCCGTCGAGGAGTTGGGCGTAGGGCCGGAAGCCGGGCACATCTCCGACGCCGTAGCGGTGGGTCGCGGGGAGGCCCGCCTCGTCGGCCGCAGCCACCGCGGAATCCGTGAACTTCTCGTGGGCGATGAGCACCTTGGCGCCGGAGTCGGCGACGATCCAGGCGATCTCGGGGCCGACCAGGTGGTGGTTGACGGGGACGAGGTAGAAGCCCGCCTGGGACGCGGCCAGGTACGCGGTGAGGAACTCCACGCCGTTGGGCAGCACGACGGCGAAGGCGTCCCCGCGTGCGAGGCCCGCGGCCCGCAGCCCGTGCACCAGTTGGTTGACGGCGCCGTGCAGTCGTCCCGCCGTCCACTCGGCGCCGTCGGGCGCCACGAGGACGGTGCGGCCGGGGTCGGCCGACGCCTGGGCCCAGAAGCCGTTGGGGGGTGCGCTTTCTTCCGGGGGCGTGTTCCCCTGCGGGGTCGTGTTCACGACTGGCCTTCCCTTCCCGCGATACGGATGACACGGTCGACGGCCCGTTCGAAGCCGCGCGTCAGATCGTCGAAGACGGCCTGGACGCTGCGTTCGCTGTTCATCCGGCCGACGATCTGCCCGACCGGCGTGCCGAGGAGCTCCCGCACCTCGTACTTCTGGATGCGCGAGACGGCCTCGGCGACCAGCAGCCCCTGCAGCGGCATCGGCAGCGTGCCGGGGCCCTGCGGGTCGTCCCAGGCGTCGGTCCACTCCGTGCGCAACTGGCGTGCGGGTTTGCCCGTGAGGGCGCGCGAGCGGACCGTGTCACCGGAACCGGCCGCGAGCAGCTTCCGGGTCAGCGCGGGCGAGTGGAGGTCGGCCTCCGTGGTGGTGAGCCACAGCGACCCGAGCCACACGCCCTGCGCGCCGAGCGCGAGCGCTGCCGCGATCTGCTGCCCGCTGCCGATGCCCCCGGCGGCGAGCACCGGCAGCGGCGCGACGGCGTCGACGGCCTCGGGCGTGAGCACCATGGACGCGATCTCACCGGTGTGGCCGCCCGCCTCGTACCCCTGCGCGACCACGATGTCGATGCCCGCGTCCGCGTGCTTGCGGGCGTGCCGGGCGCTGCCCGCGAGGGCCGCGACGAGGACGTCGTGGTCGTGGGCGCGACGGATCACGTCGGCGGGGGGTGAACCGAGCGCGTTGGCGAGGAGTTTGATCGGGTAGTCGAAGGCGACGTCCAGCTGGTCGCGGGCGACCTGCTCCATCCAGCCGGTGATGCGCCAACCCGATGCCTCGCCCTCCGCCAGCTCGGGCACGCCGTGCTTGGCGAGGGTGTCCCGCACGAACTGCCGGTGCCCCTCCGGGATCATCGCCTCGACGTCGGCCTCCGTGACGCCCTCGACCTTTTTTGCGGGCATGACGACATCGAGCCCGTAGGGCTTCCCTTCGACGTGCTCCTCGATCCAGTCGAGGTCCCTGGCCAGCTCGTCGGGTGCCGTGTAGCGGACCGCGCCGAGCACCCCGAACCCGCCCGCCCTGCTGATGGCGGCAGCCACCGCGGGGAACGGCGTGAAACCGAAGATGGCGTACTCGACTCCCAGTCTCCTGCTCAACTCCGTCTGCATGGGCGCAGGATGCCGCAGCGGCCCGGACGAGGGAAGAGATTTTCTGATGTGGTGTCAGGTCCATTCCTGATGAGGTGTCAGATCCACCCGGGTTCCCCGGGACCCGTCGGCCCCCTGGCCCCGAGCGCCGCGACAGCCGATCATGGACGGATGGCTGCCTTCTACCACGTGTGCTTCGCCGTCCCCGACCTCGAACAGGCCATGCGCGACTTCCAGCGCTCCGCAGGTGTCGAATGGAGCACGCCCGCCTCCGACAGACTCGGGGCGTGGGACTACCGGACCGTCTTCACCTCGGGCGGGGCGCCGTTCATCGAACTCATCGAGGGTGCTCCGGGCAGCCCGTGGCACACGGAGGACGGGGCCAGGTTCGATCACATCGGCTTCTGGTCGAGCGACATCCGCGAGGGCTCCCGGCGCCTGGAACGTGAGGGCTTCCCGGTGGACTTCTCGGGCTGCCCCCATGGCCGCCCGTTCGCCTACCACCGGATGGACAGCATCGGAGCGCGCGTCGAACTCGTCGACGTCAGCCGCCAGCAGGCGTTCCTCCAGGCGTGGCATCCGGGCGGGCCCCCGATGCCGGCCATCGTGGAGACGCCCGAATGAGAGACGCCCGAATGAGGGCCTTGTGACACGGGGTCCGAGCCGGCCTCTCGACACGCGGCCGGGACCGGCTCTTCCTACGATGGCCGTATGTCCCTCGATCTGTTCTCCGGCATTCCGGTCAGCGACTTCGCGTCGGCCCTGACGTGGTACGAACGCGTGCTGGGCGGTCCTCCCGCGTTTCTGCCGAACGACGTCGAAGCCGTCTGGCAGCTCGCGGAACACCGCTACCTGTACATCGAGCACCTCCCCGACCACGCGGGCCACGCCCGGCTCACCGTCTTCGTCGGCGACTTCGACGAGCGCGTCGCGCGGATCGCGGGCCGCGGTCTCGCCCCGACCAGGCGCGAGACGTACGCGAACGGCGTCCGCAAGGCGACGTACCGCGATCCCGACGGCAACGAGATCGGCCTCGGCGGCGCGCCGTAGTCCCTCATGGGCCTGCTCTCACTCCCTCTCGAGAACGACGACCGCGTTGTGCCCGCCGAAGCCGAACGAGTTGCTGACGGCGACGTCCGAGGACAGGGGCCGTGCGCGGTCGGCGACCACGTCGATGTCGAGGGCCGGGTCCGGGTCGGTCAGGCCGGCCGTGGGTGGGACGAGGTCCTCGCGGAGTGCGAGGACCGTCAGCGCGGCCTCGATCGCTCCGGCCGCGCCGAGCGTGTGACCCAGGCTGCCCTTGGTCGAGGTGACGGGCGGCCGGTGGGGAAAGACCCGGGCCAGGAGCGTCGCCTCCATCGCGTCGCCGCGCGGTGTCGACGTGCCGTGGGCGTTGACGTGGCCGACGTCGCCGGGGGCGACGCCCGCCTCGGCGAGCGCGGCCCGCAGGGCCCGCTCGGCGTGGTGCCCCTCGGGGTGCGGGGCCACGAGGTGGTGGGCGTCGCTGCTCGCGCCGTACCCGATGAGGCGGGCGAGCCGGGGCGCGGAGCGGGCGGCCGCGTGCTCGGGGCGCTCCAGGATGAGGGCGCCCGCGCCCTCGGCGATGACGAAGCCGTCACGGGCCCGGTCGAACGGGCGCGAGCAATGGTCGGACAGCGCGCGGAGCTGGGAGAAGCCGGTCACCATGAGGGGGGTGACGGCCGCGTCGGCCCCGACGACCACAGCGATGTCGCACTGGCCCGAGGCAAGCAGGTCGCGTGCCGTGCCGAGGGCGGTGGCTCCCGAGGCGCACGCGGTCGCGACGTTGAGGGTCGGGCCGGTCGCACCGAGGTGCAGGGCGATCGCGGCGCACACCATGTTGGGCAGGTAGCCCGTCAGGAAGTACGGGGAGACGCGCTCCGGACCGTCCGACGCGAAGCGCGCCGCGGCGGTCCGCTGGGTGTGCACCCCGCCGACCGAGCAGCCGGTGACGACGGCGACGCGGGTCGCGTCCCATGCGGTCGGGTCGAGTTTGGCGGCGTCCAAAGCCTGGGCGGCGGCCGCGAGCCCCATCCGGGCCCCGGGGTCGAGGTGCGCGGTACCGGGCTGCCGGGGGCGCAGCGCGTCCATGCCGTCGACGCGGCAGCTCAGCGAGACCGGCAGCTCCAGCAGTTCCGGATCGGGCCTGGCGGTCGCCCGCCCCGCCCGGACGGCGGCCCAGGTGCTGTCCGTGTCGTGCCCCGCCGCGGTGACCAGGCCGATGCCGGTCACCGTGGCGGCGGCGTCCCGCGTCATCCGGCGCAGCGCTGGTCGAGGCGGCGTTCGTCGACGCGGGCGGCGAACTCGGCGAAGGTGAGCTCCCGCAGCTCGTCCTCGGTGGTGTCGACACGCAGTTCGTCCTTGAGCGTGATGGCCATCTCGACGACCATCAGCGAGTCGACGAGCAGTTCGGTCATCCGCGCGTCGGGGCGCACGGCGGCCGGGTCGACGTCGAACCTGTCGACGAGCAGGCCGGTGATCAGAGCCGCGGTCGCGGGTGACGCTGAGGTACTCATGGCGGGCCTTTCCTGAACGGCGCCCGGATATCGGGTGCTGAGAAGATCGGGTGCTGGAAGATCGGGTGCTAGGAAGAGAGACCACCTCAATGGCATCTTTAGTCTTGCGGTGACCCATTTTCAGCTGAAAGTGGGATCTTGTGACCGAAACCCATGCGGG
Organism: Streptomyces venezuelae; assembly: GCF_008642355.1. Taxonomy (NCBI): domain Bacteria; kingdom Bacillati; phylum Actinomycetota; class Actinomycetes; order Kitasatosporales; family Streptomycetaceae; genus Streptomyces; species Streptomyces venezuelae. The sequence continues at coordinate 7,786,850 of NZ_CP029193.1, read as the reverse complement.
ACCGTGGACCGACGCCCCGACCGGCCTGCTGAACGACGTCGGCAGCGAGCTCCTGGACGGCGTGCTGGGGTGGCTCGCCGACGACTACCTCCGCGTCGAGGTGCGGGGTCTGGAGAACATCCCGCGCTCGGGGCCCGCGCTCATCGTCGCCAACCACTCGGGTGCCTGGGGACTCGACGCGTTCGTCCTGCACAAGCTCCTGCGCAGGGAGCTGCGCAGGCCGGTGCTCTTCTACGCCTCCCCCGTGGTCTTCCGGCTGCCGGCCGTGGCCGCCTATGCCCGCAGACAAGGCGCCTTCACCGACGATCCGACGCTGGGCCGGGACCGGCTGGCCGCGGGGCATCTCGTCGCGCTGTTCCCCGAAGGGCTCGACGGGGTCGGCAAGTCCTTCTCGCAGCGCTACCGGCTGCGCCCCTTCAGCCCCGCTTTCGCGGCGACCGCGGTGCGGACCGGCGTACCGGTGGTGCCCGTGTCGGTCGTCGGCGCCGAGGAGACCCTGCCGAAACTCGGCGAGATCCGGACGCTGGCCCGCCGTTTCGGCCTGCCGTACTTCCCCCTCACCACACCGCTGCCGCTGCCTTTCAAGTGGTGGATCAGCATCGGCGAACCGATCCCCGCCCCGGCCTGCGCCGCGTCCTTCGCCGCCCGGGCGGCGGCCGCGCGACAGCTGTGCGACGAGGTGTGGTTCACGCTGCAGGGGATGGTCGATCGGGACCGGCGGCGCAGGACGACGCCGTTCCGGTAGAGGTCCGGTCAGCGGCAGAGCCCCAGGGGTCAGCTCGCCAGCCACTCGGCGGCACGGCGGGCATCGGCCGCCGCCCGGGTGCAGCGTTCCGCGTGGGCCAGGAGCGTCATGCGGCACTGTTCACCGAACGCGTCGTGGTTCCAGCCGGACTGACGTGCGCACTCGGTGAGTTTCCTGGCGTGCTCCTCAAGGCTGCAGGCGCCCGCCTCGGTGACCGCGGCGTAGTGCGCGGGGCTCTGTCCTGCGGTGGGTGTCGCGCACCCGTCGACCACGGGGCGGGCGGCCAGGTCGGCTGCCGCGTCCGCGTCGTCCGCGAGGGCGAGGCGGAGGGACGCGGCGGGCAGGTCGGCCGGGAGCGCGCCGGGGGTGAGGCGCGGGGCCAGGGCGACGGGTTCCGCGTGCCGGGTGAGGGCGCGGACGAGTTCGGCGGCGGTGAGGACGGCGAGTTCGGCGGCGGCGCACGGTCCCGGCGCCGCGCACAGGGAGGTCGACGGGTCGTGGCTGCCGTGGCGCTGCGCCTCGTCCAGGTCGCGCAGCCATGCGGTGGCGCACAGGATCTCGGTGCCCGCGTCGACCGTCATGCCGTGCCAGCTGAAGGGGGCGCGGACCTCGTGCAGGCCGGCGGCCAGCGGCGGGTAGCGGCGCAGGGCCTCGCCGACGGCTCGTTCGGCGCGGTCGGTGCCGGGCATCAGCGGCCGCACGGTCATCAGTGCGAGGGCCTGCGGCACGGTGTCGGCGAGGGCCCGGGTGAGGGTCTCGAGGACGTGCTCGACGACGGCGTCCCTGCTCTCACCTGTGGCTTCATCGGCGCCGTCGTCACGGACCGCCCCCGTGAGTCCGCCCGGGTGCACGGCATGGACGTACACGTCGAGACGCCGTCGCAGCGCGGAGGCACGGGCGGCGTACTCGGTGCCGTCCTCCGCCTGGGCCACCGCTTCGAGGATGGCGCTGATCAGGCTGTCGTCGGCGGCGGCGTCCCCGAGGACGATCCGCCGCGCGAGACGCGCCGTGCACGCGCACCAGTCGTCGCGGGCGACACTGCCGTCCGCGTGGCGCGCCGCGTGGATCTCGGCGGCCTCCCCCGCGACGGCCTCCCGCACCTCGGTGCGCACCGCGGCGAGGGAGACGGGCAGCGCCGCGTGCGGCGTCACCCGCAGGCGGCGCCCCTCCGCGGTGAGGGCGGTGACCGTGCCCCGGGCGCCGACTTCTTCGGCCCGGTCGATCAGGCTCCTGGCGTCGTCGGCGTCGAGCGGCATCAGGAAGGTGCCGAACGCGGTGCGCAGCCGGGTCGGCCGTCCGCCCGCGGTGCGCCGCAGCTGCGCCAGGACCTGCCGGGTCAGGCGCTGCCGGGTGAACGGTCCGAGTCCGAGGGCGCGTGCCGGGGCGTCGATCCAGGACACGCGCTGGGCCGCCAGCGCGGCACTGATCAGCGCGCTCTCCAGGGGCCAGGCCTTCGGCGGGCGGCGGGAAGCGGTCGTGGTGTCACTGGCGTTCATCGCCGGTCTCCCTCGGGGGTCTGCTGGCCCGCGGCGTCACTTGTCGCGCACCAGGTAGGGCTGGTTGCCGACGATCTCGCCGTCATAGCGGGTGATGAGCCGGTTCACGCGGTCGCGGTGCGGCACCTCGCCCCTGCGCAGGGTGTCGGCGTACGCCTGCGGGGCGTGCGAGAGCGGATAGTCGTACGTCTCGTCCAGCCAGGCGCACTCGACCCAGCTGTCCGGGGTGTCGTGCGCGGAGGCGGGTCCGCGCCCGTCGAGGCCGGGGATCACGTCGTGCTGGTTGACGAGGCTGACGATCCGCGTGGTGGGGTCGACGGGGCGCTTGGTGTCGATGGGCGAGCCGACGGTGACCACATGGGTGAGCCGGTACGTGGACACGAAGTCGAGGTCGCAGGCCAGGTTCATGGCGGTGATGCCGCCCAGACTGTGCCCGACGATCATCAGCTCGGCGCCCTCGGGCACGCCCGCGCGCACGAGCACCTGCCGGGCGGAGCGGCTGTATGTCGTGTCGGTGCGCAGCAGCGCGTCGAACGCCCCGACGAGGTCCTGCGGGGTGCTGTTGCTCAGCCGTCCGAAGCTGGTGCCGGGCAGCAGCAGGACGTACCGCGTGGCGCCGTCCGTGCAGTCGATCCGCCGCAGCAGCGCGAGCCCGTGGTTGCCGAGGGCGGAGATGTCGTCGATGTAGCGGACGATGTCGTTGCCGGAGCGGGCCAGGACGCGGGCCAGCATCGCGTCGGCCTCGCAGCGCTCGGCCCGCCCGGGGCCCGGGTTGAGGTGCCTGATCAGTACGGCGGGCAGGCCGAACAGCGGGTCGGTGGTGGGCACTCCGCCGGTGAGGGTGACCCAGGCGAAACTGTCGTTGGTCGGGTTCTCGTCGAGCAGTCCGGCCAGCGCGAGCAACTCCATGACCACGGGGCTGATGGTGGTCAGAGTGCGGGTGACGCCGAGCAGTTCCACCAACTCCCGGGCGGCGCGGAGCGCTTCGATCCTGCGGCCCGCGACGACGGCCTTGGTGAACCGCTTGGCGAGCGGCGCCGCCAGGCTCGGATGTTCACGGGCGGCGGCCTCGATGCGCATCGCGAAGGCGTCCACGGCCATGGCGACGCAGGCGGGCCGACGACGCGCCACGGCTCCCAGGGACCGGACGGTCTCGCCGACCAGGCCACCGTTGGCGGCGAGCCCGAGCCCCGCGGGGTTCGACATCGCGCGCGCCGCGGACAGCGTGGTGCCGAGGGCCCACGCGGGGCGCCGCAGCGCCTGCAGACCGACCCGCCAGCTCGCGCCCGCCGCGGTGAGCTCGGCGCCGGTCCTGCGGGCGGCGAGTGCGGCGTCCGCGAGCAGGATCGAGGCGGCGATGAGCAACTCGGGATCGGTCTGCTCGGGAGGAGCCTGCTCGGTACAGGCCCGGCCCGGCTGGTCCTGCGGTACGGGGTGCTGCTTCCGTACGGGTTCCGCACCCCGTACGGGCATCGCGTCGGCTGACCGGGCTGTCATCCCCGCCACCTCTTTCTGAGGGTCACTTCCAGCAGTAGACCTGCCCGCGTGCCGGTCGGCAGGCCCGCTGCCGCCGCTCAGGTGAATCACCGGGCGTGCGCGCGTGCCGGGGTCGACGGCCGCGACGTCCCGTACCAGCATCCCGGTGTGATCATCGGACAAGAGGGCGCGGGGCCGGCGCGGGCGCGATGGCTGCTGGTCGGCCTCGTCCTGACCGGGGGCTGCTGGTCGGCCGCCGGGCCCTCCGCCGCCGACGGCCCCACGGCCAACGGGCTCGCCCTGCAGGTCACGGTCAACACCCGCCCCGGTCTCGGCGCCCTCAACCCCGGTATCCGCACGGGAGCCGCCGTCGTGAAGTCGTACCGCCTGACCAACCGCGGCGGCGCCGACCTGCACGACGTACGGGTGCATGACCCCGCCATGCCCGGCGCCGCGATCCGCTGCCCCGGCGGTCTCGATCGCGTGCGGATGCTGGCGGGACTGCGTTCGGTGTACTGCACGGCGACCGCGCCCGCGCGCCCCGGGCCCTGGGTCGGCGACGTACGGGCGGTCGGACAGCAGCCCTACCTGCGCGCGATGGTGCAGGCGACGGCACGCTCGGGGTACGCCGGGGTCGGCGCGGCCCTCGGCCTGACGGAGACGGCACGCGTGACGGGACCCGACCGGGCGGAGGTCCATTACGTCGTGGCCAACCACGGCAACAAGCCCGTCCACGGCGTACGCGTCACGGACCCGGCGCTGCCCGCGGAGCGGATCGGCTGTGCGGGCTCGGCGCAGCCGGTCGTGGCCCATCTCGCCCCCGGCGCGCGGGCCACGTGCGTCGCCGTGGTGCGGCGCGCGCCGGGTACGTACGAGAGCCGGGGGCAGGCCGACGGCAGCGACCTGCTCCGTACGCTCGACGTCCGCGGTGGTGCCGTGGCGCCACCACGGCTGACGGCGCGTTCCTCGGCGCGGTTCACGCTTCGCGCGCCGCCTCCGCCCGCCGCTCCCGTGCCGCGGCCTCCCCGGCCCGCGCCCGTGCCACCGCGACGTCCGCCCGTCGGGCCGCCCCCGGAGCGACCGCCCGCCGCCCCACCGCTCCCCGGACCTCCCGTCATCGCTCTCCTCCCCCTGCCACCGCCTCCGCCGGGCATCGCCGCGCCGGTGCTCGGCCCCGTCGGCCCGGCGCCGCCACCCGGGGCGGGGCTGGCTCCGGGGGTGGTACCGCAGGGCGTGGTCCCGCCGGGAGGCTTCCCGCCGGGCGCGGTTCCCCCGGGGGCCGTGCCACCAGGAGGCTTCCCAGCGGGCGCGGTTCCCCCGGGCGCGCTTCCTCCGGGCGCCGTGCCACCGGGCGCCGTGCCACCCGGTGCCGTGCCACCGGGTGCGGACCCGCAGCAGGTTCAGCCGCCGAAGAAGAACGAGTCGCGCACCCGACCGCGCACCGAACGCCCTGCCGAACCCCGGCGCTCCCTGGCCGGCCGCTTCATCCGGCGGGACCGCACCCCTACCGGACTCGGCATGGTGTCCGCGCTGTTCCTCATCCTGCTCCCCGCAGCGATCGCGGCCGCCGTGTTCGGTTCGCGCAGACTCTGACCGTGCCCCAAGGAATCGGGACCGCCGATGATCGAGAGTTTCGCCATCGTCCTGGGTGTCGCCCTGCTCGCCGCGGCGGCCGTCCTGCTCAAACACAGGCTCTGGCCGCCGGGGCCGGACGAGGAACCACGCGAGGACGTCGCCGAGTACATCTCGATGATGGTCGGCGTCCTGTACGCCCTCGTCCTCGGCCTCTCCCTGGTGTCGGTGTGGGACGCCCGCGCGGGCGCCGAGGACAACACCGCCACCGAGGCCAGTGCCGCGCACCAGATCCACCTGCTCGCGGCGGGGCTGCCCGCCGGTCAGGCCGACCGGATGCGCGACGGGATCGAGTCGTACATCCGGCACGTCACCGACACGGAGTGGCCCGCCATGGCCGAGGGCGCGCCGCTCGGCACCACGGGCTGGCAGCTGCTCGACAAGGTGCGCGCGACGGGGCAGGTGCCGCCCGACGCCACACCGGCCCAACAGGCCACGGCGCAGGAGACGCTGGCCCAGTTGAGCGCCCTGGACGAGGCACGCCGCGGCCGTGAGGCCGACGCCGAGGAAAAGCTGTCACCGGTGCTCTGGTTCGGCCTGATCGTCGGCGGCGTCCTCACCATCGCCTTCATGTTCATGTTCGGCGTGCAGCGCAGCTTCATCCATGTCGTGATGGTGATGGGCCTGTCCGGCCTCATCACCTTCACCGTCCTCCTCATCTACCAGCTGGACAGCCCGTTCGACGGCTTGTTCGCCGTGGACGCGACCCCGTTCACGCGCTACTTCTGACCGGCTCCCGCGTCCGGTCCCAGCACCGCCATCGCCGCGTTGTGCCCGGGGACGCCGCTGACGCCGCCGCCGCGGACCGCGCCCGCGCCGCACAGCAGGACGTTGGCGTGCCGCGTCTCCACGCCCCAACGTCCCGTGCCCTCCTGGGCGTAGGGGAAGGAGAGGTCGCGGTGGAAGATGTTGCCGCCGGGCAGCCGGAGGTCCCGTTCGAGGTCCAGCGGTGTCTTCGCCTCGATGCACGGGCGGCCCTGCGCGTCGAGGGCGATGCAGTCGGCGATCGGCTCGGCGAGGTGTGCGTCGAGCTGGGCGAGGGTGGACTTCAGGAGTTCGGCGCGCGCGGTGTCGTGGTCGCCGGCGAAGAGGCGTGCCGGTGTGTGCAGACCGAAGAGGGTGAGGGTCTGGCAGCCGCGTTCGACGAGGTCGGGTCCGAGGATGGTGGGGTCGGTGAGCGAGTGGCAGTAGATCTCGGAGGGCGGCGCGGTGGGCAGCGCACCGCCGGCGGCTTCGGCGTAGGCGGCCCCCAACTCCTCGTACCCTTCGGCGATGTGGAAGGTCCCGGCGAAGGCGTCGCGCGGGTCGACGGAGGTGTCGCGGAGCCGCGGCAGCCGTTCCAGGAGCATGTTGACCTTGAACTGGGCGCCTTCGGCGGGCTCGGGCGCCTCGTCGCCGAGGAGCCCGGCGAGGGCCTCCGGTGAGGCGTTGACCAGGACGTGGCGTGCGGAGGCGGTGTGTTCGGCGGCCTCCGTCCGGTACGTCACCTCGGCGCTCCGTCCGTCCGTGTCGATCCGCGTGACCTCGCACCCCGTGCGCAGCCGCGCACCCGACATCCGCGCCGAGTCGGCGATGGCGGAGGTGAGGGCGCCCATGCCGCCGACGGGGACGTTCCAGTCGCCGGTGCCGCCGCCGATGACGTGGTAGAGGAAGCAGCAGTTCTGCCGCAGGGACGGGTCGTGGGCGTCGGCGAACGTGCCGATGAGGGCGTCGGTGAGGACGACGCCGCGCACCAGGTCGTCGGTGAAGCGCTCCTCGATCGCGGTGCCGATCGGCTCTTCGAAGAGGATGCGCCACGCGGTGTCGTCGTCGACACGGGCGCGCAGTTCGGCGCGGCTCGGCAGGGGTTCGGTGAGCGTGGGGAAGACGCGGCGGGCGACCTCGCCGGTCATGGCGTAGAACGCGCGCCAGGCGTCGTACTCGCGCTGTCCGCCGGTGAGCCGCGCGAAGGCCTGCCGGGTGCGGGCGTCGCCGCCGCCGACGAGGAGGCCCGTGGGGCGGCCGTCGCGCTCGGTCGGGGTGTAGGAGGACACGGTGCGGGTGCGCACCCTGAAGTCGAGGTCGAGGTCCCGGACGATCTTCTTGGGCAACAGGCTGACGAGGTACGAGTAGCGGGAGAGCCGCGCGTCGACCCCGGGGAAGGGGCGGCTGGAGACGGCGGCGCCCCCGGTTCCGGAGAGCCGCTCCAGGAGCAGCACGGATCGTCCGGCGCGGGCGAGATAGGCGGCGGCGACAAGACCGTTGTGGCCACCGCCGACGATGACGGCGTCGTACGCATCACGATCGGGCATGGCTCTTCCTAGCATCTTCCTGGCACGGGGTGGGCCGAGGCGTCGGGTGGGTCGAGCGTTGGCCGATACACGGCTGCGGCCGGACTGCGGGATCGGTGAGGCAGGGTCGGACGGCGTCGGATGCGTCGGGCTCGGCTCGGGGATTCGGCGCGCCGTTTCTGACATATGGTTCGAAGGGGACACCGGGGCCGCAGTCGTGCCGTCCCGTCCCCTCCTCACCTCTTCGTCGAGTCGCTCGAAAGGTCCCGCTCTCATGTCGTCCAGCCCGCCGCCCGAGACCGCCGAGCGCATCCTGCTGGTCGAGGACGACGATTTGATGCGTCGCGCCTTCGGGTCGGCCCTGGAGCGGTACGGGTACCGGGTGCGGACCGCGAGCGACGGTCTCGAAGGTCTGGAGCGCTTCCGCGAGGAGGACTTCGAGCTGCTCGTCCTCGACGTGATGCTGCCCGGCCTCGACGGCATCGGACTGTGCCGCAGGGTCCGTGAGACCAGCCTGGTGCCCGTGCTGATGATGTCGGCGCGCGGCGACGGGCTCGACGTGGTCGCCGGCCTCGAGGCCGGGGCCGACGACTACGTGGTCAAGCCGGTCGACACCTACGTCCTGGTCGCACGGATCCGTTCGCTCCTGCGCCGCGCGACGTATCCGCCGCTCGCGGCCACCCCCGGGACGGACCGGACGGCGTCGTCCGGCCCCGGCGTGCTGGAGTTCGGGGACCTGCGCATCGACATGGGCGGCATGGTCGTCACCGTCGGCGGCGCGCCGGTCGCCCTCACCCCCACCGAGCTGAAGGTGCTGCTGGAGTTCGCGGCCGAGCCGGGCATCGTCCTCGACCGGCACGCGCTGCTGCGCAACGTGTGGGACTACGGCTGGGACGCCGACACCCGCGTCGTCGACCTCTGCGTGCAGCGGCTCCGCAAGAAGATCGGCCGGGACCGCATCGAGACCGTCCGCGGTTTCGGCTACAAGCTCCGGCGCTGACGTGGCACGGGGTGTTCTCGACTCGCTCGGATCCGGCATGAGATCCCACAGGGTGCCCGTGCGGTGGAAGATCGCGGCCCTCGCGGCGGCCTGCGGCGGTCTGGTCGCGGCCACCGTGGGCGTCATGGTGCACGTGTGGACCCGGTGGGACATCCAGTCCCGCGCCGAGGCCGAGGCCGTCAACAGCCTGTACTCGGCGGTGGACACGTACCGCCGCGGCGACGTCCTCTCGGACGGCATCCAGGTCGACCCGCCCGGCCTGCCCACCGCCCTGCGCGAACCGCCCGACGGCGACCGGCACACAGCGTACGACGACCGCGTCGAGGGGAACGTCGGTCCCTCGATGTGGGCCGCCCAGCGGGTCGGCGGCCCCGGCAGCAAGGTCCTGGCGTTCCAGGTGAACATGGGCCCGCGGATGTACGACCTCCAGCGCCTCGACATGAGTATGGCGGTCGCCTCCCTGGCGGCCCTGGCCGTCGTGACACCCCTCGCGGTCCTCGGCTCCGGTGTCCTCGGCCGCAGGCTGCACCGCGTGTCGCAGACCGCGGGCCGCGTCTCCGCCGGGGACCTGGATGCCCGTACCGGCCCCACGAAGGGGCGCGACGAGATCTCCGACATCGCCGCCGCCGTCGACGCGATGGCGGACGGCCTGGCGCGGCGGCTGCACTCCGAGCGACGCTTCACGGCGGACGTCGCGCACGAACTGCGGACCCCGGTCGGCGGTCTGCTGGCCGCCGCCGATCTGCTGCCGGCCGGTGAGACCGAGGACGCGCTGCGGGCCCGCATCCGTGACCTCCGGGACCTGGTCGAGGATCTGCTGGAGATCTCCCGTCTCGACGCGGGCGCCGAACGACCGGCCCGTACGCCCGTCCCTCTCGACGCGGTGGTGCGGGAGGCCGTCGCGCGCACCGGCCTGCCCACGGAGGTCGTCACGACGGCGAAGCCGGTGGTACGGACCGACCCCCGTCGGCTCGAACGGATCGTCGGCAATCTCGTCGTCAACGCGCATCGGCACGGACGCGCACCCGTCGAGGTCACCGTCACCGAGCACACGGTCACGGTCCGGGACCACGGTCCCGGCTTCACCGCCGACCTGCTGCGGGAGGGGCCGCGCCGCTTCCGTACGGGCGCGCGGGAACGCGGCGGCGGCCACGGTCTGGGCCTGACCATCGCCCTGGGCCAGGCCCGGGTGCTCGGCGCGGAGCTGCGGCTCGGCGAGGCCGGGGACGGCGGCGCCGTCGCCGCGCTGCACCTGCCGCAGGACTGATACGCCGCGGCGCCGACGCGGATCAGCCGCTGATACGTCGCTCGCGGAGCCTTCGGGGTGTACGTCACGCAGACGCGTACGTCACGCCCCGAGAAGGAGTCCTCCATGACCGTCGACCAGGGTCCCGTCGGCCAGAGCCCCGCCGCCCGCGGTCCCGTCGCCGCGTCCGCCGGCGATCTGCACAAGACGTACGGCAGCGGCGAGAATCGTGTCCGCGCCCTCGATGGTGTCGACATCGCCTTCCGGCAGGGCGAGTTCACCGCGATCATGGGCCCGTCCGGCAGCGGCAAGTCGACGCTGATGCACTGCGTCGCGGGCCTGGACTCGTTCACGTCCGGATCCGTGCGCATCGGCACCACCGAGCTGGGCCGACTCGACGACAGGCAGCTGACCGAGCTGCGCCGGGACCGTATCGGTTTCGTCTTCCAGGCGTTCCACCTGTTGCCCACGTTGACCGCGCTGGAGAACATCACCCTGCCCCTGACCATCGCGGGGCGCCGGCCGGACCGGCGGTGGCTGGACCATGTGATCGCCATGGTCGGCCTGACCGGACGGCTGCACCACCGGCCAGGGGAACTCTCCGGGGGACAGCAGCAGCGCGTCGCCGTCGCCCGCGCGCTGGCGGCACGGCCGTCGATCGTCTTCGCCGACGAGCCGACGGGCAACCTCGATTCGCGCGCCGGTGCGGAGATCCTCGGCTTTCTGCGCGACTCGGTGCGCGAGCTCGGCCAGACCGTGGTCATGGTGACCCACGACCCCGTCGCCGCGGGTTACGCGGACCGTGCCGTGTTCCTCGCCGACGGGCGCATCGTCGACGAGATGGTGCGGCCGAGCGCGGAGCGGGTGCTCGACCGCATGAAGGACTTCGACGCGCGCGCGGTCACGGTCTGACGCGACGCACGTCCCGCTCCCCACTCCCGCAACTCCCCCAGGACCCATATCCCATGTTCCGCACAGCCCTGCGCAACGTCCTCGCGCACAAAGCGCGTCTGCTGATGACCGCGCTCGCCGTCGTCCTCGGTGTCGCGTTCGCCGCCGGCAGCCTCGTCTACAGCCAGACCCGGTCCGGCGCCGCCGCCGAACAGGCCGCGGCGGGCTACGACCGCATCGCCGTCAACGTCGGCGTCGACGCCGCACCCGACGGCGGGGCGCCGACCGGCCTCGACGAGCGGCTCGCGTCCCGGCTCGCCCGGGTCCCCGGCGTCGCGCACGCCGCGAACCGCGTCGACGGCTCCGCCGCCGTGGCCGACCGCACCGGCCGGCTGCTCGGCGACGACGACGCACACCGCGGCAGCAACTACGCGGCGAGCGGAGCGGACCGCACCGACGCCGCGTACCGCTTCACCGCCGGCCGCGGCCCCGCCCACGCCGACGAGATCGCCCTCGACGCGGCCACCGCGAGGCAGGGCGGCTACCGGGTGGGCGACCGGGTCCGCGTAGGCACGGGCCAAGCCGCCGCGACGTACCGTCTCAGCGGCCTCTTCCGCTCCGACGGACACCGCCTGACCGACGGCGGCACCCTCACCCTGTTCACGACACGGACCGCGCAGCGGCTCTTCGCGACGCCCGGTCGCGTACAGAGCATCGAGCTGACCGCGAGGAGCGGAACCTCGGCACCCGAACTCGCCGAGCGCGTCGAACGGTTGCTGCCGAAGGGGGCGAGCGCCGCGACCGGTGCGACGCTCGGCCGCATCCAGGCGAACCTCGCCTCCGGCGACCAGGACACCATGGGTCAGATCCTGCTCGGTTTCTCGCTGGTGGCACTGTTCGTGGCCGCGTTCCTGATCTCCAACACGTTCACCATGCTGATCGGACGCCGTACCCGCGAGCTGGCCCTGCTGCGTCTGCTCGGCGCCTCGGGCCGGCAGGTGCGCCGCGTCCTGCTCGCCGAGTCCGTCCTGGTCGGCTCCGCCGCCTCCGCGTTCGGCGTGGCCGTCGGCACCGGCGTCGCCGCCGCGCTGAACCAGCTCCTCGGCACGGCCGCCGGCCCGGCGGGCCCGCTCGTCCTGTCGCCCGCCACCCTGTTCGGCACCTTCCTGCTCGGCACGGCGACGACGGTCGTCGCCGCCTGGTTGCCCGCACGCCGGGCCATGGCCATCGCCCCCGTCGCGGCGCTCACCGGCAGCGAGAGCCCGGCGCCCGCGACCGCACGCTCCCCGCGCACGGCCGTCGGCGCCGTACTGACGGCGGTAGGTGTCCTGGTCGTGGTCTACGGGGCGTTGGGCGCGGGAATCGACGCACGCACCGTCATCGCACTCGGAACCCTCTTGGCCGTGATCGGGGTACTCGGTCTGATCCCGCTCCTTGCACGGCCGTTCGTCGCGGCGCTGCGTCCGCTGCTGCTGCGGCTCAGCCCGGTGCAGGGCGTCCTCGCCACGCGCAACACGACGCGCGATCCGCGCCGCACCGGTGCCACGGCCGCCGCGCTCACCGTCGCGCTGGCGCTCGCCTCCGGCCTGTCCGTCCTCGGCGCCTCCGCGAGCCACTACCTGGAGCGGGCCACTACGCACGACTTCACCGCGGACTATCTGGTCAAGCCGGCCGTGGACAGCGCGCGGCTGACTCCCGCCAACACGAAGGCGGCAGCCAGGACACCGGGCACGAGGGTCAGCGGACTCACCCAGTCCACCGCCTACCGACTCGACGGCCGTCCGGCGGTGTTGACCGGTGTGGACCCGGCCACCGTGAGCCGCCTGCTGCGCTACGACCTCACCAGCGGATCACTCGACACCCTCGCCCGAGGGCAGATCGCGGTCGCCGACTACAAGGCGAAGGAGGCGGGCTGGCACGTGGGCCAGACGTTGTCCGTGCGCCGCGGCGGCACGAGCGGCAAGGTCACCGTGGGCGCCGTCTACCGCGCCGACCCGCAGAGCAACCTGCTCCCCAGCATCACCGCGGCCGACTCCCTGGTCGCCCGCTACGACAAGACCCCGCACACCCACGTCATCCTGGTCGCCACGGACCGCACACACGGTGGTGCCGGCCCGGCGACGTACAGCGCGCTCACCCACGCCCTCGGCGACGACCCGGCCCTGTCCGTCCTCGACCGACGCGCCGTCGAGGCCGAGTACAGCGGCGACATCGGCGACCAGCTCACCGTCTTCTACGCCCTGCTCACCATGGCGGCCGTGATCGCCGGCCTCGGCGTCACCAACACGCTGGCCCTGTCGGTCCTGGAACGGCAGAAGGAGATCGGCACCCTGCGAGCGGTCGGCCTGACCCGCGCCCAGGTCACCCGCATGATCCGCTGGGAAGCCCTGCTCGTCGGCGCGCTCGGCGCGACCGTCGGAACGGTACTGGGCATCTTCCTGGGCTGGGCCCTGGGCCACACCCTCCAGGACACGGTCTCCGGCTACACCCTGGTACTCCCCTGGGCCCGCCTGGCCACCGCCATAGCACTGGCTCTGACAACCACGTTGCTCGCCTCCATATGGCCGGCCCACAAGGCGTCCCGGGTCCCCATCGCCGAGGCGACATCCGCGTCCTGAGGAGCAGCGGGTCGCCGTCGCCCTCGTACGAGGTGATCATGCGGCCCGCGCGTCCGGCCCATCGCGTCAGCCGTCCCGGCCTTGCCATGTGGTGATGCACGCTTCGTTGCCCTCCGGGTCGGCGAGCACCCAGAAGGCGGGAGCGCGGCTCGCGGACACGAGTCGGCCGCCGGCTTCCACCGCGGCCTCGATACGCCGACGCGCCTCGTCGTGCGGGACGCTGACGTCCATGTGGATGCGACTGCGCTGCGGACGTGCGCGGTCCATCTGCTGGAACCAGACGGCCGGCCCCTGCCGGACCGGGTCGACGAGCGGATCCTCCGGCCCATCGGCGCCCGCCTCGTCGACGTATCCCAACACCGCCTTCCAGAAGGGCCGAACCCCGGAGATGCTCAGGGCGTCGATCGCGATCTCCACGGCCTGGACCGAGCGCGGCGCCCCTGTCCCGATTCCGGGTTGCGGCAGGAACCCGGCCCGACCGACGGCGGCAGAGATTCGACGTGCGAGTTCGATGTCCCGGGTGGTGACCGCCGCGTGGTCCAGCGACTGGAGGGTGAGGACCGCCGCGTCGGGGCGGACATCGACCCGCAGATGGCGGTCGGCATCGTCGCCGCACACCGCGACAGCGTCCGCCGCCAGGCCGACCGCTTGAACCATCGTCCCGACCGGAACGGACGTCTGCAGCGTGCCCAGCAAGTAGCGCCACCCGTGCTCTTGGACCGCCTCCGACGCTTCCCGCCGACTCGGTATCCGCTCCATGACCGCATCCTCGCGGCGCCTCACCGCCCCCCGCCATCCCCCCTCTGCCGCGCCACAGCCACCCTCCGGTACACCTCCACCGCCTCCGCGCCCCGTCCCAGCTGTTCCAGGCAGTGGGCCTCGTCGTTGTGGCTGGCGAGGGTGTCGGGGTGGTCGGGGCCCAGGACTCGTTCTCGGGACGCTGCCACTCTGCGGTACTCCGTGAGCGCGTCGGTCCAGCGGCCGAGCCAGCCGAGGCCGACGGCGACCTCGCGGCGGCTGACGAGGGTGTCGGGGTGGTCGGGGCCGAGGACCCGTTCGCGGATGGCGCACACGTCGCGGGCTTCAGCGAGCGCCTCCTCCCAGCGGCCGAGGCGTCCGAGGTTGACGCCGAGTCCGTGGCGGGCCCGGAGCGTTTCGGGGTCGGCGGGGCCGTTGACGCGGGTGCGGTCGTCGATGAGGTGGCGGTAGAGGTCGAGGGCCTCGCCGCTGCGGCCGAGGCGACCGAGGCTGATGCCGACTTCGTAGCGGGCGGTGAGCGTGTCGGGATGGTCGGGGCCGAGGGCCCGTACGCGGGCTTCGGCGACCTCCCGGTACACCTGGAGCGCTTCCGGCCAGCGACCCAACTGACCCAGTGCGTAGGCGACTTCGTAGCGGGTGACCAGGGTGTCGGGGTGGGTGGGGCCCAGGACCCGCGCGCGGGCCTCCGCCACTTCCTCGGCGAGTCGGTAGGAGTCCTCCAGGCGGCCGAGGCGGCTCAGGTTGTACGCGAGGTTGTGGCGGCAGCGCAGCGTGTCCGGGTGGTCGGAGCCCGCCGTGCGCTCGCGGACGGCGAGCACCGACGTATACGTCTGGTGGGCCTCGAAGTGCCTGCCGAGCTGCCCCAGTACGTACGCCATCTCCTGACGCGCGGCGAGCGTGTCCGGGTGGTCGGGGCCGAGCGTGCGCTCCCGGCCCTGCGCGACACGGCTGTACTCGCGCAGGGCGTCGGACGCGCGGCCGGTGCGGCTGAGCGTGAAGCCGACCTCGTACCGGCTCGCGAGCGTGTCGGGGTGGTCGGGGCCCAGGGCGTGCTCGCGTTCGGCGGCGACCGAGCGGTGCACCTCGCCCGCCTCCGCCCAGCGGCCGAGCCGGCCGAGGCTCAGTCCGGCGTTGTGGCGGTTGGTGAGCGTGGCGACCAGTTCGGGGGGTGGCGTGGGGCGTTCGGTGGGGCGGGGGGTCGTGGCGCGACGCGCGTCGACCCGGGGGATCCATTCGCCGGTCAGGCCCGCGGCCGCGTCGGGCGGGGTGGTGCGCAGCACGGACGCGCCGCCGGCCTTGTGTCCCGTGGTCATGCCTCGGGTCCAGGACGGCAGGCGCGGTTCGCGGGAGCCCAGGGGGTCGGCGCGGCGGACGGGGGGCGTCGCGACCGTGGGGACGTACGTGAGCGACGTGCGTCCCGCGGCGATGCGGCGGCCCAGCTCGCGCGCGTCGTGCGGCCGGCCCGTCGGCTCCTTGGCGAGCAGGTCGAGGACGATGCGGTCGAAGTACGCGGGCAGCTCGTCGCGGTGTCTGCGGGGCGGCTCGGGCGTGGTGTCGCGGTGGCCGACCAGGACGGCCCAGGCGTCCTCCATGTCGAACGGCGGGGCTCCGGTGGCGATCTCGTACAGCACGCACCCGAAGGAGTAGAGGTCGCTGCGCTGGTCGACGGGGTCGCCGCTGATCTGCTCGGGCGACATGTAGTGCGGGGTGCCCATGGCGATGCCCGTGCCGGTGAGGCGGGAGGTGAAGCCGATGTCGGCGCCGAGGCGGGCTATGCCGAAGTCACAGATCTTCACCGTGCCGTCGGCGAGCCGCATGATGTTCGCGGGCTTCAGGTCGCGGTGCACGATGCCCTGTTCATGGGTGTAGGCGAGGGCGCCCGCGACCTGGTCGGCGATGTCCACGACGTCCTCGACGGGCAGGGGGTGCTGCTTGTTGTCCTCCATGAGCTGACTGAGGTTGCGCCCGTCGAGGAGCTCCATCACCAGGTACAGCACGCCGTCGTGCTCGCCGAAGTCGTGGACGACGGTGACACCCCGGTGCTGGAGCGCGGCCGCGACGCGGGCCTCGCGCCGGAAGCGCTCCCGCAGCACGCGCGTGAACGCCTGGTCGTGCTGGGGCCCCATCGGCTTGAGGCATTTGACCGCGACCTGCCGGCCCAGCGACTCGTCGCGGGCCCGCCAGACCTCGCCCATGCCGCCGCGCCCGATCAGATCCAGGAGCCGGTAGCGGCTCTGGATCAGCCTGGTGTCCGCCATCTCGTGTTGTCGCCCCCGTTGCGTCGCCGCGCCCTCCCCGCCCCGTCCAGTATGGCGTCCCGTCTGTCGAGTTTGTACGGGGCCGGGCGGCTGCCGGGGCCGAGTCGCGCCATGGCGCGCAGGATGTGTTTGGGCGGGAGTTGCCAGCGCACACGGTTGGGGACGGCGCGCAGGACGGTGCCGGTGAGGACGAGTCTGCGGGTCACCGCGGCGGGCGGCGGGGCCGCTCTGCCGTACAGCTCGTGGGCGTACGGCGGCAGGGAGGCGTACGCCAGGTTCGCCACACGCCTCCACAGCAGTTCACGCGCCGGAACGAGGAGTGCGTGCGTCGGCGGGCGCTGCAGGAAGTCGTCGACGGCACGCGCGTCGGGCCCGGCGGCGAGCCTCGGCCGCACCTCCTCGAAGTACGCGGCGAGTTCGGCCGTCGACGCCGGTACGTCCGCGGGGTCGAGGCCCACCAGGCGGGCGCTCTGCCGGTGCTCGTCGACGTATCGGTCGGCCAGCGCGTCGGTGAGGCGGAACCCCGAGCGGCGTACGACGTGGAGATAGGAGTCGATCTCGGCGCAGTGCACCCAGAGCAGCAGTTCGGGCTCGTCGACGCCGTACCGCTCCCCCGTCCCGGGGTCGGTGGCCCCGAGCATGGTGTGGATCTTCCGCACCCGGGCGCCCGCCTTCTCGGCCACCTCGGTCGTCCCGTAGGTGGTCGTGCCCACGAAGTTGGCGGTCCGCATGAGGCGGCCCCACGCGTCCTTGCGGAAGTCGGAGTTCTCCATGACGCCGCGGACCGCGCGGGGATGCAGGGCCTGGAGGTAGAGGGCCCTGATCCCGGCGACCCACATCATCGGGTCGGCGTGCGCCTGCCAGGTCACGGAGGACGGCCCGAACAGCCCGGGGTCGGGGTCGGGTGAGGGGTGGTCGGGCGCGGGTATGGACGTACGCGGATGTGCGCGCTCCGGCATGGTGCGACCAACTCCTGACGGGTGACGACCCGGCCGTACACATGACCGGGTGCCCTCATTCTCGCCCCGGCGGCGGCCCCGTCGAACCCCTCGGCGTGAGGGCAGGCGTCGGCACCTGGTGGGCGGCCACCCGTCGGCTCGCGAGCACGACCTCGACGATGCGGGTCCGGGTCGCCTCCGACACCCCGGGCTTGTTGTCGAAGGCCGGGGAGACGGCGCCGCGCGGGACGCCGGCCCGCGCCGCCACGTCCCGGATGGTCAGCCGCTGCTCGCCGCGCTCGGTCATGCGACGTCGATCCGATCCCTGTGCCGGATCACGTCCACCTCGTAGGCGGAATCTGGCAGCTCAGCGCCGCACCCGCGGCATCCCCAGCCCGATCCAGGAGATGATCTCGCGCTGGATCTCGTTGTTGCCGCCGCCGAAGGTGAAGATCACCGCCGAGCGGTAGCCGCGTTCCAGTTCGCCGTGGAGGACCGCGCCCGACGAGCCCTCCTTCAGGGAGCCGGCCGAGGCGACGACCTCCATCAGCCAGGCGTACGCGTCGCGGCGTGCTTCCGAGCCGTATACCTTCACCGCGGACGCGTCCTGCGGGGTGAGCGTGCCTTCCTGGACCGCGTTCACCATCCGCCAGTTGAGGAGCTTCATCGCGTCGAGCCGCGCGTGGGTCCTCGCGAGGCGGCCACGGACCCAGTTCAGGTCGATGACGCGGCGGCCGTCGGCCAGCTTGGTGTCCATCGCCCAGCGTTGGACGTTGTGGAGCGCGCGGATCGCCATCGTGCCGTGCGCGGCGAGCGTGACGCGTTCGTGGTTGAGCTGGTTCGTGATCAGACGCCAGCCCTTGTTCTCCTCGCCGACGCGACGGGAGACGGGGACGCGGACGTTCTCGTAGTAGCTGGCGGTCGTGTCGTGCGAGGCGAGGGTGTTGATGAGGGTGCAGGAGTAGCCCGGGTCGCTCGTGGGGACCAGGAGCATGGTGATCCCCTTGTGGAGCGGGACGCCCTCTTCGGGGGTGGCCGTACGGACCGCCAGCCAGACCCAGTCAGCCGTGTCGCCGTTGGTCGTCCAGATCTTCTGACCGTTGACCGTGTAGTGGCCGGTCTCCTCGTCGCCCTCCCGCACCGCCTTCGTCTTCAGCGACGCGAGATCCGTACCGGCGTCGGGTTCGCTGTAGCCGATGGCGAAGTCGAGTTCGCCGGAGAGGATCCGCGGCAGGAAGTACGCCTTCTGCTCGTCCGTGCCGAACTGCATGATCGTCGGCCCCACGGTGTTCAGCGCCATCAGCGGCAGCGGCACGCCCGCCTGCGCCGCCTCGTCGAAGAAGATGAACTGCTCCATGGGCGAGAGCCCACGCCCGCCGTACTCCTCGGGCCAGCCGACCCCCAGCCAGCCGTCCGCGCCCAGGCGGCGGACCGTCTCCCGGTAGAACCGCTTCTGCGCGGCGGGTTCGCCGTACCGCGCGTAGGAGTTGTCCGGTACCAGCTCGGCGAAGTACGCACGCAGCTCGGTGCGCAACTGCTGCTGCTCAGGCGTGTATTCGAGGTGCACTGCCCCTCCAGGCTCTACTGGATCGGCGCTCGGCGCGCTCGCTCCCGGACCCGACGGCGGACAGAGTAGAACCCGTTGCAGAAATAGGGAATGGGCCCGCGCAGGGCACGTAGCAGCAGCGGTGGCAGCAGCGCGCACTGCGCCGCCACCGCCAGCCAGAACAGGCCGGTGTGGTCCGTGCGTTCCGCCCACGCGTAGCCCTCTCCCCCCACGATCCCGCTCGCGAACGCGCCGATCCCGGCCGCCAGGCGCTGTCGGCCGAAGACGACCGCGGGCGAGCGGGGGGACAGCGCCAGCGCTTCGAGGTCGTTCTTCAGGAACAGGACGATCTCGCCGGCGCAGATGAGCAGCGCCCCGCCGAGGATGGCGGCCGGGTGGCCGAGGGCCAGCGCCGCCATGCCCGCGGCCAGTGCCGTGAAACCGATGCGCAGGGCGCGCGGGTAGGGCAGGTGGGCCGTCCAGTCCGACAGGAGGGGCTGGGTGACCACGAGGAGGAGGGCGTAGAGGGCGAGGACCAGACCGTAGAAGTACGTCGACGTCCTGCCCACCGCGTACAGCGCGAGGTAGTGCTGGAAGAACATGAAGACGTACACACTCAGAACGGTGATCGCGAAAGGGAGCAGGGCCGACGGCTTCTCGGCCGCCGACTGCGTGCTGTGGTCGTCCTCGGGAGGCGCTTCCGGCGTCGCCTGCGGCAGCAGCGCGTGCCCCGCCGTGATCAGGGCGAACAGCACGGCGACCGCCGTGAAGAGCCCCGCCGACGCCGTCAGGACGAAGGGGGCGGCCGCGATGGGGCCCAGTGCGATGCCCGCGTTGAGCGCCGAGCTGCTCGCGGAAAGGAGCGGGGCGCGCCGCTCCTCCCCCACCCCCGTGACCAGGTACGCCTTGTTGGCGGGCAGGTAAAGCGCGGCCCCGGCGGAGACGAGGAACAGGGCGGCGACCGCCCACGTCGGCCTGCTCAGCCCCGGCAGGAACGCCGCGAAACCCGCCGTGCGGATCACCAGGGCCAGCAGCATGGTGCGCTGCAGGCCGATGCGTTCGGCCAGGGCCGCCCCGACGACACCGCCCGAGAACTGCACGAACGAGGCGACGGCCAGCACCACGCCCACGGCGCCGAGCCCCATGCCCAGCCGTTCGTGCAGCAGCACCGACATGAAGGGCAGCACGGCGAAGCTGCCCAGGGGTATGAGGAACGAGCCGGCGAGGAGGAAGTACTGCGGGGCGGTGAAGTGAGTGAACTGTGCCAGGCGTGTCAGTGGCGATGACCGCATCCGTTTTGGTGCGGGTGTCGGTTTGTGGGGTGACGGGGTCATTCTCGGTCTTCGTCGGCCTCGACGGTCGGGCGTATGCTGCCGGCCGCGCTGAGCGCCCTGTGCAGGGCGAGTTCGGCGGTCTCGGCCTCGGCCAGCACGATTCCCGTGCATCCGCGCTGGTCGTTCAGGTGCTGCACGCGCCGCCCCGGGACGGCGGTCGGGTACCACTCGGGCGAGCCGGGGAACGCCGCCAGCCCGTCGAGGCCCGTCCAGCCGGTGAGGGTACCGGGACGGTCGGGGTAGACGAGCACGAAAGCCGTGGCCGGTCCGGGTGCGGACCCGGTCGTCACGGCGTCCAGGAGTGCGGGGCGGTGGCCGAGCGCGGTGTCGACCAAGGCGTCGTAGACGTTGGTGCCCAGGGCGCGGCACAGGGCCTCGCCGACGAGGGCGCCACCGATGCGGCGGTTGATCTCCACCAGCTCCGGGCCGTCCGCGGTGAGGACGAACTCCACGTGCGCGAAGCCGCTGTCGTGGCCCGCGGCGGACAGGACACGCCCCGCCCACTCCTCGATACGGCCGAGTTCGGCGAGCGGGAAGGCCACGGGGAACGCGGCGGCCTCCTCACGGACGGACGGCTCGGGCGACATCTGGCGGCTCAGGACTCCGAGCAGCTTCGTCTCACCCTGCCAGCCGAGCGTCTCCGCGCTGTAGACCGGTCCTGAGAAGAAGCGCTCGGCGAACAACTGCCCGTTGAAAGCGCGTCGGGACGCCTCGGCGAGTGCGGTGCGCAGCTGCCGCTCGTCCCGCACCGGCCATACGTTGCGGGAGGACGTGCCCGCGGAGTCCTTCAGGACGGCGGGCAGGCCGACCTCCCTGAGGATCTCGGCGGCCGAGGAAACCTGCGCCGGAACCGCCACGGCACGGCTCGCGCTCAGGCCCCGCTCGTGGAGGAGCGCCCGCACCCGGCTCTTGTCGCGCAGGAGCCGGACCGCGGTCGGGTCGGGTCCCGGCAGACCGAACTTGGCGGCCAGGTCGGCGCCGGGGACGCTCCACGTGTCGGTCGAGTTGATGAGCCCGCTCAGGTCGGGCACGGCCGACAGGGCGGCCGCGCAGGCCCCGGCGTCGTGGGTGTCGACGTCGACGATGTCGAGGGCCCCGGGGTCGAGGTGGGCGAGTTCGTGACGGTAGACGTCGCGGTCGCCGGTCAGCAGGCACAGGCGGTGCCCCGCGTCGGCCGCGGCCTCGACGAGGCGGCCCAGGCCGAAGGTGAGTGCTTCGAGTGCGGCGATGGTCACGGTGCCTGGTCCTCCTGGTGCGGTGCTCCGAGCGGGGCGCCCGAAAGCGTGAGCGGGTCCACGGGTCGTACGCGTGCGTCCGTCTCCCGTACGAGCCGCGCCTTCACCGGGGCGGGTACGGCTGCCCCGGTTCCCCCGGCCCGTACCTCGTAGCGCCGCCGGTTCCACTCCATCGCCGACCAGGGCGGCGTGAGGTCCGCGAGGTCGGTGATCTGGTGCGGTTTCAGCGTGCGCGGGTCGAGTGCCTCGCGGTGGCGGGCGAAGACGCGGTCGGTGTAGCGGTGTCCGGTGTCGGCGCCGATGACCAGGTGCGTGCGCTCGGGGTCACGCGCCGCCTCCCAGCCCGCGACCAGATGCGCCGCTCCGGTCGACAGACCGGCGAAGACGGCGTGGTCGCGCAGCAGTCCCACCGCGCCCGCCATGGCGTGCCGGAAGTCGAGCCAGTGGAGGGTGTCGTACAGGTCGTGGTGGACGTTGTCGAAGGGGATGGAGCTGCCGATCCCGGCGATGATCGCCTCGGGGTCACTGAACCGTTCGCTGCCGAACGTGACACTGCCGAAGGGCTGCACGCCCAGCAGGCGTACGTCGCGGTCGCGCCCGCGCAGCGCCTCGACGAGGCCACCGCTCGACGAGCCGGTGCCGACGGCCCCGACCACGGTCAGCGGTACGCCGGGCAGCGCGCGGTCGACGAGCGCGGCGAACTCCCGGTAGCCGGTGTAGTGGACGGCGTCGTGGTACTGCCGCATCCAGTGCATGCCGGGCCGCTCGGCCAGCAGCCGGCGCACCCGTCTGACCCTGCCCTCCTGGTCGAGCCGCAGGTCCTCCGAGGGCGGCATCTGGTCCACGGTGGCGCCGAGCACCTCCAGTTGGGCGCGCATCGTGGCGTCGACGGTGGTGGAGGCGACGATGTGGCAGTGCAGGCCGTAGCGGTGGCAGGCCATGGCCAGGGCGAGGGCGTAGATGCCGCTGGAGCTGTCGACGAGGGTCTGGCCCGGTTTCACGGTTCCGCGTTCGAGCAGGGTGCGGACCGCGCCGAGGGCGGCGTACACCTTGAGGGTCTCGAAGCGTGCGAGGACGACGTTGTCGGAGAGACGCAGCAGGTCCGGGGCCTTTATCGCGTCGGTGATGTGGTCGTGGACCCGGGCGGTCACGGTCGCCGTCACCGCCCGACCGAACGCAGGTAGCGGCCCAGGTTCTCGGCGCCCGCGACGTTGCGGGGGCCGCTCACGACATCGCCGTACGACATGACGTGGAAGCGGTTGTTCTTCACCGCCGGTACGGACTTCAGGCTCGGCAGCTTCTTGAGGTAGGCGATCTTGTCCTTCGCCGGCTGGTCGGCGTAGTCGACGATCACGATGACGTCGGGCTTGGCCTTGATGACCGGCTCCCAGCCCACCGTCGTCCACCCCTTGTCGAGGTCCCCGAAGACATTCGTGCCGCCGGCGGCGGTGATGATGTCGTCGGGTGCGGCGTGCCGGCCCGCCGTGAACGGCTGGTCGGTGCCGGAGTCGTAGACGAACACCTTGGCCGGGTCGCCCTTCGCGGGCCACGTCTTCTTCAGCGCGGCGACCCGCTCCTTGAGGTCGCCGACCAGTTCGTCGGCGCGCTTCTCGACACCGAAGATCTTCCCGAGGTTGTCCAGGTCCGTGTAGAGCGCCTGGAGCGGCGATGAGTCGACGCTCTTGTCGCCGTAGTCCCAGCAGGTCTCGGTGTGCAGGTAGCTGGCGACGTTCACCTTGTCCAGCAGGGCGGGGGTGATGCCGCGTTCCTCGCTGAACCCGGAGTTCCAGCCAGCGAGGACCCAGTCGGCCTTCGCGTCGACGACGATCTCGCGGGTGATGCGTTCGTTGCCGAGCCGGTCGACCTCGGCGTACTTCTCGCGCCAGGGCGATCCCTTGATGGACGGGTCGCCGAGCTTGTTCATGACGTAGCCGCGCATGCGGTCCGCGAGGCCGAGGGCGAACATCTTCTCCGCTCCGCTGACGTCGTACGCGATGGCGCGCCGCGGGCGGGTGTACGTGATGTCCTTGCCGCAGTTGGAGACGGTGACGGTGTCGGTGTCCTTCCCGGAACCGGTGCCGGGCTTGCCGCCCGCCGCCGATTCGACCTCGGCGCCGCAGCCGGTGAGCAGGAGCCCGGTGGTCAGCAACCCGGCTGCGAGGGCTCGGGGGAACGGTGGTCGGGTCACGTGTGGGGTCCTTCCGGGGACGGGGAAGCCGGTGCGGGGATGTCGGGGAGCGGCGGGGGCGGGGCGAGGTCGTAGAGGAGTTGGGGGAGGCCCGTACGCGGGTGCGGCACGACGACCGCGTCGACGCCGAACACCTTGCGCACCAGCTCCGGGGTGAGGACCTCGGCCGGGTCGCCGGCGGCGACCAGGCATCCCGCGCCGAGCACGGCGACGCGGTCGCAGACCTGCGCCGCGAGGTTCAGGTCGTGCAGGGCCGTGAACACGGTCAGCGCCGAGCCGCGCAGGAAGGACAGGAGCTCCACCTGGTGGCGGACGTCGAGGTGGTTCGTGGGCTCGTCGAGGACCAGCAGGCGGGGCTCCTGTACGAGAGCGCGCGCCACGAGGACGCGTTGGCGCTCGCCGCCGGAGAGGCTGAGGACGCTGCGGTCGGCGAGGTGGGCGACGTCGAGCCGGTCCATGGCCTCTCGGCACAGCTCACGTTCGCGGTCGGTCAGGGGGTGGTTGCCCTGTGCGTGCGGGGCGCGGCCCAGGGCGACCACTTCCTCGACGGTGAAGTCGAGTTCGGTGTGGCTCTCCTGGGTCAGCGCGGCGACGGAACGGGCGCTGTCGCGCAGTTTCAGCGACGTCAGGTCGGTGCCGTCGAGCAGCACGGCCCCTGACGTCGGCTTCAGCGCACGGTAGACGCAGCGCAGCGCGGTGGACTTGCCGCTGCCGTTGGGGCCGACGAGTCCGACGATCGAACCGGTGGCCACATCGAGGCTGAGTCGGTCGACGAGGGCGCGTCCAGCCGCCTCGACGGTCAGGGCGCGGAGGGAGAGAACCATCTACCGGCCTCCGAAGAGATAGCCGCGGCGGCGCATCAGGACGACGAACACCGGTACGCCGATCAGCGCGGTGATCACCCCGAGCGGCAGCTCCTCGGGGGCGAACGCGGTACGGGCCACGAGATCGACCCACACCATGAAGCAGGCGCCGGCCGGCGGCGCGACGGCGAGGACGCGCCGGTGCGTGGAGCCGACCCAGATCCGCACCACGTGCGGCAGGACGAGACCGACGAAGCCGATGGCGCCGCTGACCGCGACGATCAGCCCGGTGACGGCCGCGGTGAGCACGAACAGGCCGCGGCGCAGCGCGTCCGCGTCCACGCCCAGGCTGGCCGCGGTCTCGTCGCCGAGCGACAGGACGTCGAGCGACCGGCTGTGCCGCAGCAGTACGACGACCGCGACGAGGACCGCCGCCGTCACCAGGGGCAGGGACTCCCAGGTCGCGGAGCCGAGGCTGCCGAGCAGCCAGAACAGCACGGTCCGCGCGGCCTGCCCGTTCGGCGCGAGGAACACCAGCACGCTCATGAGCGCCTGGAAGCCGTACGCCAGCGCCACTCCGGTCAGCACCAGCCGCAGCGGCGTGAGCCCGAGAGGCCCGCGCGCGGCCAGGTACACGAGCACGGTCGCGCCGAGAGCTCCGAGGAAGGCGGCGGCCGAGAGGGCGTAGACCCCGAGGCCCGCGAAGATGCCGAACACGACGACGGCGGTGGCTCCCACCGAGGCGCCGGACGAGATGCCGAGCACGAACGGGTCCGCGAGGGCGTTGCGCACCAGCGCCTGGATGGCGACGCCCACGACGGAGAGCCCGGCGCCGACCACCGCGGCCAGCAGCACCCGTGGCGTGCGCACGTGCCAGACGATGGCGTACCCCGACGCGTCGTCCGCGTCGATGGTGCCTCCGGTGAGCGCGGCGGTGAGGAAGTGCACGACGTCACCGGGGGGTACGACGGTCGGTCCCAGCGCGATGCCGGCCAGGACGGAGACCACCAGCGTCACCGAGAGTGCCGTGAGCGTGGTCAACAGCCGCCCGCGGCCGACGGGTTGTCCGTCGGAGTCCTGGCGCGGTGTGCGCCGCGAGCCGGCGGCGCGGCTCGCGGGCGGCGTCGCGGATGTCGCCTCGGTCATGAGGCCGAGAGTTCAGGGCGGGTGCCGGTCACGATCAGCCGCTTCGAGTGGTTGTCGTACGGGCCGCCGTCGAAGTCGCCGTAACAGCGCACGTCGGTGAAGCCCGCCGCCTCGAAGAGGGCGCTCAGCTCGGCCGCGCTGTAGAGGAAGGAGGTGATCGACGCCGCGCGCGCCTCGCCGTCCCGGACCAGCGTCCAGTCGGTGCGCAGCCGGGTCCAGCTGTCCAGGACGGTGTCGCGCTGCAGTACGTACGCACCGCCGTCGAGGTCGACGACCTGGGGTCGGCCGATCCAGCCGGCGAGGACCTCCTTGCCCATCACGTCGACGAGCAGCCGTCCGCCCGGCACGAGCGAGTCGTGGGCGTTGCGCAGCACGCACTCGTTGTCCCGGGGGTCGTCGAAGTAGCCGAACGAGGTGAAGAGGTTGAGCACCACGTCGTACGTCTCCGGCTCGACGTACGTGAGCATGTCCCCTCGCACCAGCCGGACGTCGACGCCCGCCGCGTCGCACGCGGCGTCGGCGCGCTTCAGCATGGCGGGGCTGAGGTCGACCCCGGTGACCGCGCTCCCGGCGCGGGCCAGCGGCACGAGGTACAGGCCGGGGCCGCAGCACAGGTCGAGGACCCGGCTCCCGGCAGGGAAGCGGAGCAGCGAGGATCCGCCGACGAGGACCTCCACGTCCGCGCGCCTGCGCTCGGAGAACATGGTCTCGGCGAAGTCCGACCAGAAATCGTCGTCCTCGTACCAGTTCATGGGCCTGCTACCTCGTTCCAGTGCACGGATGCGCGTGACCGCGCGGGGTTCTGATGCACTGGTCGGACGGAGGTCCCTGTTGGTTCCCGGCCGATGCCGAGTTGTTCAGCCGAGCGTCGTCAGGAAGGCGTCGCACGCCTTCGCGCAGCGGCGGCAGGCTTCCGCGCAGTCCGCCGCTGCGGGGTGCAGGTCGCAGAGGGAAGCGCACTGGAGGCAGATCGCGCGGCACCACTCGACCTGCATGCGGACGCGTTGCTCGTCCTGGTCGCTCTGTTCGGCCAGGACGCGGGACGTCGCTTCGCACACGTCCGCGCAGGCGGTGTTGAGGCGGGGTGCCTCTCCCGGTCCGGCCGGGCCTTCGCGCACGAGGCACACGCGTGCGCAGTCGTCGCAAGCCTGCGCACAGGCGAAACGGTCCTCCAGGTAGCGGACGAGATCCTCGTGGCTACATTCCTCCGGTTCCTTCGTCGCTGGGGTTGCGGACGCGGTCATGGGCTCTTCGTATGCCGCGGCCGGCCTCGCCCGGGTGCCTGGCGGGGTTGTCGTGACGGTCACGGGGACCCCTCCCTTCGGTCCGGGACGAGTAGCCGTCGCGCGGTGAACGAAACCCGCGGCCGGGACAACTGCCCTGGTCCACAACCGAGTTGATCGACTACCGGAGGAGATCGAACTTTAGACAATGTCTCGGTTTGGTCTCGGTCCCGTTCGCGCTGAACGGCGACGCGCTCCGGACGCGTACTCACGTCTCGAAAGGCCGAGCGAGTCAGCGGCACCCCTTCAGGGGGCCCGACCGAGGAGATGCGATGAACAACATGACCGGAACCAAGGCGAGCAGCGGCACGGCGAGCGGCACGTACCGCCGGAAGGGCGTGCTGCTGGCGTCCTTCGCCGCGGCGGGAGCCCTGCTCCTGTCCGCGTGCGGCGGGGGCGACGAGGGCGGATCGGACGCCAAGAACGCGGGCGCGGAGGCGACGCGTGACACGTCCGGCTCCATGGAGCTCGCCCTCAAGTCCGGTACCGCGCGGCAGAACAAGGCTCCCGAGAACACCGGGGACTGGGCCAACCCGCCCGGAAAGCCCGCGTCCAAACCCGTGCAGCGGAAGTGGGTCCAGCTCTCGGCGGGCAGGGCGGGCGCCCTCGATCCGGTGGTCGTCAATGGTTCGGGCTTCACCCTGTACCGCTTCGACAACGACACCGCGTCGCCGTCCAAGTCCAACTGCAACGACGCCTGCGCCACCACGTGGCCGCCCGTTCTCGTGAACCCGGGCGGCAAGATCTTCGTCCAGGGTGTGGAACGGTCGCAGGTGGGCGTCATCACCCGTGACGACGGCACCCACCAGGTCACCATCGGCGGCTGGCCGGTCTACCGCTTCAGCAAGGACACCAAGCCGGGCGACACCAACGGGCAGGGTGTCGGCGGCACGTGGTTCGGCGTACAGCCCGACGGACAGAAGTCCGGCCAGGAACAGGAAGACGGGACCGCGACGGACGCTCCGACGCCCGACGCCTCCGCACCCGAAGACGGCGCACAGCAGGCGCCCGCCACCAGCGCCATCCTCTTCGACGACGCGAATTTCTCGGACGACGGCCCCGCCCAGGGCATCGCAGGTGAGGGCTGCCAGGATCTCGCGCGCCCCAAGGTGACCTCGTCGATCTCGCTCGACGGCTCGGCGAAGATCTGGTCGGGTCCGGGCTGCACCGGAGCGTCCAAGGTCATCAACGGTGACGTGGCCGACCTGGCCACCATCGGCTTCGACAACAGGATCAGCTCGGTGAAGTTCGGCTGACGCGCCGCCGCGCGAGCGGCCCATGGACCGGTGCCCGCCTCGACATCCCCCGGGGGCGGGCACCACTCATGTCCGGCGCCGCCCACGGCCCCGACGCGGAACCGGCTTCGTCCGGAAACCCGGCAGGCCCCGCCGCGACGGGGGAGACACGGCGGGGCCCACACATCGAGTGCCCGCTCAGCACGCGCTCACACCCGTGGAGGCGCGGCGAGTTGCGCGCTTCGCTCACTGACCGTCCTTCAGCTCGACGATTTTTCCGTCCTCGTCGAGCGTGTGCTTGTTCCAGTACTCGTCCCACTTGTCCCCGATGTGCTCCGGGACCTTGCCCTCCGGATAGCGGGCGTAGCCCTTCGGCGGGTCCTCGCCGTCGGGCTGGCACGCGGAGCCGCTGCTGCCCACGTGCAGGACCGGATACTCGCCGCCACCGCAGACCGCGTCCTCCATGGAACAGCCGGTCAGCACCGCGGCGGCTGCCGCACCCGCCAGCGCGAGTGCCACGACGGACCGCGCCGACCTCCTGCCGGATGCGCCGGCCGCCGGGCGAACTCGGATGCTGCTGTGCACAGTTGTCTTCCTCTCATCGGGTTGCGTGTCCAGCGTGCGTGGCCGAAGGGGACGAATCATGAGTACGCGTACTCAGTCGCCGCACCCGTCCGTACTCGATCACACCGAGCACCCCCACTCGCCTGAGCCACGCCGAGCCACTTTGGCTCATATGGGCGCCACACGGCGCCAGTTCTGTGCCATGCTGGCGCCACTGCACCGTCGTACGCATCCGAGGGGACGCACCATGCAGAACGACGCATCGACCCATCCCGAAGGCCCCGCCGCCTCTGACACCCCCGCAACTCCGGACGCCCCTGTGGCCGCCTTTCCCACGACTCGCGCCAAGGGCTGCCCGTTCGATCCGCCCGCAGAGCTGACCCGCCTGCGCGAGGAGCGACCGCTCACGCGCCTGCGGTACCCCGACGGCCATGTGGGCTGGTTGGCCACCGGTCACGCCGCGGTCCGCGCGATCCTGGGCGACGTACGTTTCAGCTCGCGCTACGAACTGGCGCACGTACCCTTCGACACGGGCTTCACCGGCGAACTGCCGCCCGCGCCCACGGGCGACATGACCGGCATCGACGCTCCCGAGCACACGCGCTACCGGCGGCTGCTCGCCGGCAAGTTCACCGTGCGCCGCATGCGGCTGCTCACGGAACGCGTGGAGCAGATCACCACCGAGCATCTGGACGCGATGGAGCGCCGGGGGCCGGTCGTCGACCTCATGGAGGCGTACGCGCGGCCCATCCCCGCGCTCATGATCTGCGAACTGCTCGGCGTGCCCTACGCCGACCAGGACATGTTCCAGCGACACGTCGCGACATCCATGACCTTGAGCTCCTCGGAGGAGGAGCGCGCGGCGGCCATGGTCGCGATAGACGAGTACATGCGGAAGCTGGTCATGGGGAAGCGCACCACGCCGACCGACGACCTTCTCGGCGACCTGACCACCAGCGACCTCACGGACGACGAACTCACCGGCATCGGCGGGTTCCTGCTCGGCGCGGGGCTCGACACCACGGCCAACATGATCGCGTTCGGCACGTTCGCCCTGCTGTCCAACCCGGACCAACTGGCTGCCCTGCGTGCGGAACCGGGCCTCGTCGATCAGGCCGTCGAAGAACTGATGCGGTATGCCACCATCGCCCAGACCGGACTGCGCGCGGCGCTGGAGGACGTGGAGGTGGAGGGCAGGCTCATCAGGAAGGGCGAGTCCGTCGCCCTGTCGATGGAGGCGGCGAACCGCGACCCGGCGAGGTTCCCCGACCCCGACAGGCTCGACCTGCGCCGCAAGGCCACCGGCCACCTCGGCTTCGGCCACGGCATCCACCAGTGCCTGGGCCAGCAGTTGGCCCGCGTCGAGATGCGGGTCGCCTTCCCGGCCCTGCTCACCCGCTTCCCCACCCTCCGCCTCGCCGCGGCACCGGAGGACGTCCCCCTGCGGGAGGGCATGAACATCTACGGTGTCCACGAACTCCCTGTGACCTGGGGCGAGGCAGGCGGCGCGTAGAGCGCGGCGATGGCGGCGGCGCGGTCGCGGAGGGATGCGCGCAGCCACTCCGGGGACAGCACTTCGGCGTGCGCGGCGAGCTCCCACAGCGCCCATTCGGCGTGCCGGGCGTCCTGGAACACCAGATCCAACCGCGGCCGGCCCGCGTCCTGCGCGTCCTCGCCGCGGACAGTGAGCGCCGTGGCCACCAGGTCCTCGCGACGCGCCGGGTCCACCCGCACCCGTACGAGGACCTGCTCACCGCCACCGTTGCGGAACTGTGTGTTGCGTTCCTGCCAGACGCGGTCCAGGTCGACCGTGTCCGGTCGCCGCGCGGGTTCGCCGAGTGCCTCGGCGGCCAGTACCCGGGACAGCCGGTAGGTGCGGTCGGCGCCGCCGCGCACGGCCAACAGGTACCCCTGGCCGCGCACGGTGACCAGGCCGATCGGGTCCACCGTGCGCCACTTCGCCGCCTGGCCCACGGCCGCGTAGTGGATACGCAACCTGTGCCCGGCGAACACCGCGCGCCGGACCTCGGCGACGATCGGCTCGGGCAGTTCCTCGCTGTCCACGCGGCGCGCGAGGAGGTCCGTCTCCGGGTCGACGAGGAGTCGCTGTGCCGCACCGGTCGCGGTGCCCCGAAGGTTCTCGGGCAGCGCGTCGAACACCTTGAGCATGGCCGAGGCGAGGGACGAGCCGAGGCCGAACAACTGGGCACCGCGCCGTGATCCGGCGATGAGCAGGGCGAGCGCTTCGTCGTGGTTCAGTCCGGTGAGTGCTGTCCGGAAGTCGGGCAGCAACGCGAACCCGCCGTTCCGGCCGCGCTCGGCGTAGACGGGGACGCCGGCCGCGGAGAGCGCCTCCATGTCGCGCAGCACGGTGCGGGCGGACACCTCGAGCTCGCGGGCGAGCGCGTCCGCCGTCATCCGACCGCGGCGGCGCAGGAGGAGCACCAGGGAAACCAACCGGTCGGCGCGCATGCGAAAACCCTAGCGAAATACATGACGAGGAATGTCATGTATTGCTGGAAGGCTCCGGGCCATGGAACGAAACGCAGTCAACCCAGTGACCTGGTCGACGGAGTTGGGCTTCAACCAGGGCGAGCTCGTCTCCGGACACACACGCACCCTGTACCTCTCGGGCCAGACCGCGATGAGCGGCGAGGGCAGACCCGAGCACGAGGGCGACATGGCGGCTCAGCTCGCGCTGAGCGTCGACAACGTCAAGGCCGTCCTCGCCGAGGCCGGCATGTCCCTCGCGGACCTCGTCCGCCTCAACGTCTACACGACCGACGTCGACCTGCTCTTCCAGCACTACGGCGTACTGGCGGGCCAACTCGCCACCGCCGGGGTCGCACCGGTCACCACGATGCTCGGGGTGACGCGCCTGGCGATCCCGGGCCAGTTGGTCGAGTTGGAAGGGACGGCGGTCGCCTGAGAGCGGGAGGGGGCGGGGGCGGACGGCTCAGCTGTCCGCCGTCGCCACCTTCAGGCCGAAGCCGATGAGGACGACGCCCGTCACACGGTCCAGGACCCTGCGCACCGTCGGCCTCTCGAAGAAGGCGCGGGCCGTGGCCAGCACCATGACGTATCCGCCCAGCCACACCAGCGTGAGGGCCGCGTGCAGGACCGCGAGCAGAGCCATGCCCAGGTGCGACGGAAGGGAGTGCGGGGCGAGAGTGGGCAGGAGGCCCGTGTAGAAGACGGCGATCTTCGGGTTGAGTACGTTGCTGACGAGGCCGGTGCGCCACGGGTTGCCGCGAGGCGTCGTGGCGTCCGGGGCGGCAGCGGCCGGTCGGCCGCCTCGGCGGCTCTGCCACAGGGCCTGCGCCCCGAGGAACAGGAGGTAACCCGCGCCGAGCAGCTTGACCACCGTGTAGGCGGTGGCCGACGCCGCGAGGACGGCGGCGAGACCCGCCACTGTCAGGACACCCCAGACCAGCAGTCCGGCGGTGATCCCGCCGACCGTGCGCAACCCGTCGTGCCAGCCCGCACCGACGGCTCGTTCGGTGACCACGGCCATGTCGGGGCCCGGCACCACGGTGAGGAGGGCGAGCACTCCCGCCGCCGCCATGATCTCCGTGAACATACGGGCAGTCTCGCATTCAGAGCCTGCCTTTGGCCCCCCGCCCCGACGCCCGGCTCGCGTCAGGAGAGCGTGTCCACCACGTCCCGTACCTGGCCCGCGACCGACTCCGGCAGCGGCGCGTAGTTCAGGCGCGACAGGTCCTTCTGGCCCACCTTGCTCGCCGTGTAGGTCAGGAACGACTTGAGCGCGGGCAGGGTCGTCTTCTGGTTGCCCTTGTCGCAGACGATCTCGTACGTGACCTGGACGATCGGGTACGCGTCCGGCGCCGAGGCGTCGTAGCGGAACTTGAGCTTCATGTCCTTGCCCTGGCCGGCGACCCGGGCCGCGGCGATGCCCTTCGACGCCGTCGCGGGCGTCGGCGCGACCGGGGCGGGCGCGCCCGTGTCGACGCTCACCGTCTTGATCTGGCGGGCGCGTGCGAAGGACAGCTCGAAGTACCCGATCGCTCCGACGCCGGACGTCACCTCCGATGCGACGCCGCTCGACCCGCTCGCGGACGCGCCGCCCCTCCCCTGCCAGGACTTGGCCACCGGGTGGGGCCAAACTGCCGGGGCCGCGCCCGCGAGGTAGGCCTGGAAGTTCTGCGTCGTGCCGGAGTCGTCCGACCGGTGCACGGGGCGGATCGGCATCGCGGGGAGCTCGGCGCCCGGGTTGAGGCGCCCGATCTCCGGGTCGTCCCAGTCGGTGATCTTCCGGTCGAAGATCTTCGCGAGGGTGGGGGCGTCGAGCACCAGGTCGTCGAGGCCCGGCACGTCGTAGCCGATCGCGATGGGGCCGCCGACCATGGGCAGGTCGATGGCGCGCCCACCCCGGCAGACGTCCTTGGAGCGCTCGACCTCGTCGGGCTTGAGCGCGCTGTCGGAGCCGCCGAACGCGGTCGCACCCCGCAGGAACTGCGCGCCGCCCGCACCGGACCCGATCGGGTTGTAGGCGATCCGCACCTTCGGGCACGCGCGCTGATAGTGCTTGATCCAGTACTTCATCGCGTTCTGCTGCGCGCTCGACCCGGTCCCCTGCACCTTGCCCGCGTCGGCGCAGTCGATCCCCGCGACGGCGGCGGCACCGGCCGCGGACCCCGCGTCACCGCCCCCGTCGTCACCGTCTCCCCCGAGGCCCGCGACACCGCATCCCGTCAGTGACAGCGACAGCAGAGCCGTCAGGGAGACCGCGGCGCGCGCTCCCCCTCGTTGGTGGTACGTACGTCCTGGACGTGGGCGTTGCAACGTTGTCCCCTCGGGGTACCGCGAAATTGGATCTCGACCTGACCCCAGATGCTCGCACCCGTCACCGAGCGGGTGGGTGACGCGGGGGCGAACATCGGGCGACATCGTGCGGTACGGAGGGAAAGGAGTGAGCGAGACGTCACAGCGGGCCGCCGCCGAGGAGCTGGCCGCCGTCCACCACGAGGGTCTCCCCCGTGATCCAGCGGGCACCTCCCCCGGCGAGGAAGGCGACGGCCTCCCCCAGGTCCTCGGGTTCGCCGATGCGGCCGAGCGGCGTGGCCGCGGCTACCTTCGCCTCGTTCTCCTCCCACAGCGCCTCGGCGAGCCTGGTGCGGACCACTCCCGGGGCGATGGCGTTGACGCGGACCTTGGGGGCGAGTTCCAGGGCGAGTTGCTTGGTGAGGTGGATGAGTGCGGCCTTGGAGACGTGGTAGATGCCGACGTCCTGGGCGACCGTGAGGCCGCCGATGGAGGCGGTGTTGACGACGGAGCCGCCGTGCTCGCCCATCCACGCCCTCACCGCGAGCGAGGTCCACAGGATCGGCGCCCACAGGTTGACGTCCATCGTCTTGGCGAAGCGCCCGTGGTCCTGGTCGATGACGGGGCCGTACGCGGGGTTCGTACCGGCGTTGTTGACGAGGATGTCGAGGCTGCCGTACGTCGCGACGGTGTGCTCGACACAGGCTCGCGCGGCGGCCTCGTCGGTGGCGTGGGCCCCGAACCCGCTTGCGCCGTCGCCGAGTCGAGCCGCCGCCTCCTTGGCGCGTTCCTCGCTGCGCGAGGTGACCACGACGTGCGCGCCGCGGTCGCGCAGCGCGGCGGCCGCCGCGAGACCGATGCCGCGGGAGGCGCCGGTGACGACGGCGACCTTCCCGGCCAGAGGGCCCCGGTCGTCACGCGGCGCGCTCACCGGCCACTCCGCTCGTTCTCCCGGCGGCGCAGTTCCCGCAGCGCGATGGCGCGCTTGTGGACTTCGTCGGGGCCGTCCGCGAGCCGCAGCGTGCGCAGGTGGGCGTACATGCCGGCGAGCGGGAAGTCGTCACTGACACCGCCGCCGCCGTGCACCTGGATGGCCCGGTCGACGACCTTGAGCGCGACCTGGGGTGCGGCGACCTTGATGGCGGCGATCTCCGTCCGCGCCTCCTTGTTGCCGACGGTGTCCATCAGGTGTGCGGCCCTGAGGGTGAGCAGGCGGGCCATGTCGATCTCGACGCGCGACTCGGCGATCCAGTCCTGGATGTTCGCCCGGTCGGCGAGCGGCGCGCCGAACGTCGTACGCGACTGGGCACGGTCGATCATGAGGTCCAGGGCGCGCTCCGCCATGCCGATCGTGCGCATGCAGTGGTGGATGCGTCCGGGGCCCAGCCGCGCCTGGCTGATCATGAAGCCGTCGCCCTCGCCCGCGAGGAGCGCGGTGGCGGGGACGCGTACGTCCTCGAAGAGCACCTCCGCGTGGCCTTCGCGGTCCTGGTAGCCGAAGACGGGCAGGTTGCGCAGGACGGTGACGCCGGGGGTGTCGAGCGGGACGACCATCATGCTCTGCTGGCGGTGGCTCGGGCCGTCCGGGTCGGTCTTGCCCATGACGATGAGCACCCGGCAGTTCTTGTGCAGGGCGTTGGAGGTCCACCACTTGCGGCCGTTGAGGACGTAGTCGTCGCCGTCGCGGACCATGCGCATCTCGATGTTGCGGGCGTCGGAGCTGGCGACGGCGGGCTCGGTCATGGCGAACGCGGAGGCGATCTCACCGGCGAGCAGCGGCTTCAGCCACTTCTCCTTGTGCTCTTCCGTGCCGAAGAGCGTGAGGACCTCCATGTTTCCGGTGTCCGGCGCGTTGCAGTTGGTGGCCTCGGGGGCGAGGTGCGCGCTGCGGCCCATGATCTCGGCCAGCGTCGCGTACTCCAGGTTGGTCAGGCCAGGACCCCACTCGGGGTGCGGGTGGAAGAGGTTCCACAGGCCCTGCTTCCGCGCCTCGGCCTTGAGCTCCTCCAGGACCGGCGTGCGGGTCGCCCGACTCCGCCATCTGGGCCTCGTACACCGCCTCCGCGGGGTAGACGTGCTCGTCCATGAAGGCGAGCAGCCGCTCCTGGTACTCCTTGGCCCTGTCGGTCACGTCGAACACGCGTCGTCCTCCAACGGTCTCGGGGCGGGCAGCGTATTTGAATCCGGGTTCAGGTTCAAGAGTATGGAGAACGCCGCCATCCGCGCGGGCACCCGCCTTGTACATTGAACTCAACGTCAAGTTCAAAGCGCGGACCACGGAGGTTCTGCCCATGCCGACACACGTCACCCTCGCCGAGTGGGAGCGCGTCGCGACGCGCGAGGTCCCGTCGGGCGACATCACGCTGCGCGTCTTCGACCACGGCGAGGGACGGCCGGGCGAACCCCCGGTGGTCCTGTGCCACGGCTTCCCCGAGCTGGCGTTCTCCTGGCGGCACCAGGTCTTCGCGCTGGCGAGTGCGGGGTACCGCGTCCTCGTCCCCGACATGCGGGGGTACGGCGGGAGCTCGCGGCCCGCCGACGTCGACGCGTACGACATCCTGACGCTCTGCGGCGACCTGGCCGCGGTCCTCGACGACGTGGGCGCGGACGACGCCGTCTTCGTGGGGCACGACTGGGGTGCCATGGTGGTGTGGCAGATGGCCCTGGCCCGCCCGGAGCGGGTGCGTGCGGTGGCCGGGATGAGCGTGCCGGTGGCGCGGCGCGCCCCGGCACCCCCGATCCCGATCCTGCGCAAGCGGCTCGGCGAGGACTTCTACATGGTCTGGTTCCAGGAGCCCGGCGCGGCGGACGCGGCCCTCGGCCGCAACGTGCGCAGGACGCTCGTGGCGAAGGAGATCTACTCCGCCCGCTGGGCCGAGCAGCACGACGAGCCGTCGTCGCCCCCGCCGTGGCTCAGCGAGGAGGAACTGGGCCACTACGTCGAGACGTTCGAGCGCACCGGGTTCACCGGCGGTCTCAACTACTACCGCAACCTCGACCGCAACTGGGAGCTCACCGAGCACCTCGCCGACCGCCGCGTCACCCAGCCCTCGCTGTTCCTCACCGGCTCCAAGGACCCCGTCGGCCAGTTCATGCCCGCCAAGGACCTCGACACCATGCTGACCGACCAGCGCGCCCACGTCGTACTCGAAGGCGGCGGCCACTGGATCCAGCAGCAGCGGCCCGACGAGGTGAATGCCGCTCTGCTCGACTTCCTCTCCGAGGTCGGCTGATAACATCCGCTGCCTCCGATACGTACAGGTTCGACCGACAGTGAATGGATCGCGGTGGCTGCCCAGGCCCCGGCCGCAGACGGCCAGAAGCAACCGATCACTCCCCGCAGCGCCCGTGGCGTCAGGACGCGCAACGCGCTGATCGCCGCCGCGCGCGAGGTGTTCGAGCGCGACGGGTACCTGGACGCCCGCATCACGGACATCTCCAAGGCGGCACACGTCGCCTCCGGGTCGTTCTACACGTATTTCAACAGCAAGGAAGAGATCTTCCGGGCACTGGTCGAGCAGGTGCAGGAGGAGATGCTCCACCCGCACCTGCGTGAGCGCACCGGCATCACCGACCCCCGGAAGCTCATCGACGCGTCGAACCGCGAATACCTGCGGGCGTACAGGAAGAACGCCCGGCTCATGGCCCTGTTCGAGCAAGTCGCCCAGGTCGACGAGCAGTTCATGGCGCTGCGCATCGAGCGGGGCAACGCGTTCGCCCGGCGCAACGCCAAGCTCATCCGCACCCTCCAGGAGAACGGCCAGGCCGACACCTCCCTGGACCCCCTGGTCACCGCGCACGCCCTCTCCGTCATGGTGAGCCGCATGGCCTACATGGTGTTCGTGCTCGGGCAGCGCATCCCGTACGAGCGGCTCGTCACGACGCTGAACACGATCTGGGAGAACGGGCTGCAACTGCGGGACGCCCAAGACTGAACCGGGAGCCGGGCCGGGTCGGTTCGGTTCGGCGATCCGATCCGGCTACCAGCCGCGCGCGGACTCCAGCAGGTGGTCCCTGACCAGGGCCACGTGCGGGTTGTCCGACGAGCCGGGGCGCTGGACCAGGTAACCCGTGTTGATGGGCGGGTCGTCCGGGTCGTTCAGCAGGACCAGGGCGCCGGACGCCAGTTCGTCGACGCACAGGTATCGGGGCAGCACAGTGAAACCGGCGCCGCCCGCGACGGCCGCCTTGACCGCGCGCAGGTCCGGCATGGTGACGGCGGGCTTGCAGACCAGGCGCCTGCCGAAGACGTGCCGCCAGTAGCGGCGGACGATGGGCAGGTCATCGGCGTACGCCACCAGAGGGACGCCGTGCAGCACCGCGGGACCGTCGACGGCGAGCCGCGGCGCCCCGCCGATCCGCTCCGCCCAGACCGGCGAGGCGACCAGGACGAACTCCTCGTCGGCGAGCGGCACCGAGGCCGGCGTCCGGCCGCGGGGGCGGGCCGTGGCGATCAGGAGGTCGTGCCGACCCGCGCGCATCTCCTCCAGGAGGTCGTCCGTGAGCCCGGTCGCGACCCGCAGCACCACTCCCTTCTCCACCAGCGGGGCGATCCGCGGCAGTACGCAGTGGGACAGGAGCTCCGCCGGTCCCGCCACGTGGACGGGCTCGGCGGAACTGTCGCTGCCGTGGCCCGCGACCTCGGCGAGCGCGTCCAGGGGCTCGACGATGCGGGCTGCCAGCTCGTCCGCGAAGGGGGCGGGCGCCGCGCCGCGCGGGAGCCGCTCGAACAGCTCCCGGTCGAGCCTGCGCTCCAGGGACCGGATCTGCGCGGTGACCGTGGGCTGCGACAGGCCCAGGAGACGTGCGGCCGCGGTGAAGGAACCGGAGCGGTAGACGGCGAGGAAGGTGCGGAGCTGGTTCAGGTCCAGGGAGGTGGTGACCTCGGCGTCGGCGCGGGCGGCAGCGCCACCATCGGTATCTCCATGTCCCATGCGCGTGAGCATAGGACGCACCGACGGCAGGGGCGAGGCGGGGGCGGTCACGGCGTCAGCGGGGCCACCCCGTCCGTGACGAAGCGGATGAACCCCTCCGGGTCCGGTTCGTCGGCGGTGGGCTGCAGGACGACCGTGTCGGCCCCCGCATCGGCGAGCCGCCGGACGGCGTCCGCCACGGCCTCGGCGTCCCCGGCGACACCGAGCCCCTCGATCCCGTCCCGCCCCTCGCCGCGGAGCTCGGCCCGCAGCCGGTTCTCCGCGTCGGGACCGGTCGCGGCGAGCAGGTAGACCACCACCGGATGGGCACCCTCCCGCCCTGCCGACTCCCGCCCCTCATCGACGAGTTGGCGTGCACGGCGTACGCCGTCCGGTGTCACGCTCGCGTCCAGGATGGTGCCGTCCGCCGCCTCCCCGGTGAGCCGCAGCGAGCGGGGTCCCCGCGCGCCCGCGTACACCGCGGGGGCGGACGCGGGCGGCCAGTCGAGCGCCACGTCGTCGAGATGGACGTACCGCCCGTGCGTCGTGACGCGCTCGCCCGCCAGCAGCGCCCGCATCGCGTCGAGGTGTTCGCGCAGGAGCGTGACCGGCGACTCGGCACGTGCGCCCACCTGCCCCATCCAGTCCTGCACGCCGTGCCCGACGCCGAGCAGGACGCGGTCGGGGAAGAGGCGGTGCAGTGTGGCCGCCTCCATGGTGGTGAGGGCGACGTTCCGCAGCGGCACGGGCAGCAGTCCCACCCCCACGCGCAGCCGTTCGGACCAGGCGAGGGCGGCGGACGCCGCGGCGATGCCGCTCTCCAGGAAGCAGTCCTCCCAGAGCCACAGCTCTGCGAGACCCGCGTCGTCGGCCGCGCGCACCATGCCGCGCAGGCGCTCGGGCGGAAGTTGAGGACGGAAGACCACACCCAGAGTCGTCATGCGGCTTTCCTATCCCGGCCGCCCGCCCGCGATCAACAGGGAATCCCTTCTCTTCCCCGGCCCTCCCGCGCCGCCCTTTCGGTAAGGGTTGTGCTGAACAAGACCCTTACCGGACGGTAGTGGTCATGAACCAGCCCAACGGACAACAACTCACCGTGTTCCGCAACGACGTTGCCCGCGTGCGCCGCGCCGCGGCGGCGGACGTGCCCGAGCTCGTACGTCTGCGGTCGCTGCTCTTCGAGACCCGCGACGAGGAGTACTTCAACCCCGCGTCGGTCGAGGACGACTGGCGCCGCAACCTCGCCTCGGTACTGGAGGAGCAGCTGACGGCCGACACCGCGCGCATCCTCGTCGTGGACGGCGCACACGGACTCGCGGCCTGCGGAATCGGCACCGTCGAGCAGTGGTTCCCCGGTCCGCACAGCGTCACCGGGCGGGTCGGCCACGTGATCGGCGTCGTCACGGACCCCGCGTACCGGCGGCGCGGGCACAGCCGGGCCATCATGCGGACGCTGCTCGACTGGTTCGACACGCGGGGCGCGTCCCGCGTCGACCTCTACGCCTCCGCACAGGGCGAGCCGCTGTACCGGGACCTGGGTTTCGTCGACCACCCCGACCCCGCGCTGTACTGGCGCCCAGCACATCGCTGAGCCGCGCGGGCCCAGTTGCCGAAAATATTCCGGACCTCACCCCTCCGCAGCATCATGGGAGTAAGCGAAACGGGGGTGCCGTCATGGCTGTTCGCTTCGGTTCGGGTACCGACCGCGTGCCGCCCTGGGCCTTCGCCGTCATCGGATTCGTCCTGGTGGTGGGGCTGTTCTTCGGGATACGGGGTGTCGCGTCGCCCGGCGGCGGGGCGCGGGGAGGCGGTGGCAGCTCCCCCGACGGCGGCATCAGTACGGGAACGAGCACCGGTGGCGGTGGCTCCTCCGACACGACGGGTGAGAGCGGGGGTACGGGTGGCGACGATACCGCCGGCGGGTCGTCGGGCGGCGGTTCGGACGGGGGGACGGGAGGTACGGGCGGGTCGTCCGGCGGGTCCTGGCAGACCGGGGGCTCGGAGGGGGACGGCGGCGGGGGTGGGGGCAGTGGAGGAGACGACGGCGGGGGCGGAAACCGTGGGGGCGGGACGCCGCCCGGCTGGCTGCCGTGGGGGCCCAAGTCCCCCAACACGGACGACAGGCCGGAGCCGGACAGCATGTACGACCTGCTGCAGCGTGGCGAGTGCCAACTGCCGTACGACAGCGCCACCGACCCCGAGAAGCAACCCCCCGACTCGGGGACCCCGCAGGCCTGGAAGGTCATCGAAGGGCTCGCCGGCATCTGCAAGGCCGCGCACGGCGAGCGGGCCGGCCTGGCCATCGCCACCCGCGCGGAGGCGGGGCTGCGCGCGGCGGGCTACCGGCCCGGCACCAGCGAGTACCTCTGCAAGGACGGCGACGCCTTCGCGGTCCTGCAGCGCTTCGTCGCGTACTACCGGCGGCATCCCTCCGAACAGGTGGTGCTCCGGTCCGCTCCGGCGGGGACCGCGGCCTGCGACAACAAGATCTCGGCCACGGAGCGCACTGTCGCGCCGGACGCGTCGGTCGGCTTCCACGGCACATGGCCCGACGTGCCCCGGATCGTGGAACTACGCGCCGCGGAGCTTGCGGAGCCCCTGACGCTGGAACCCTACGGGAGCGACAACGAGAGGACGAAGTGCTGCAAGGACGCGGGGTTCTCCGTCGACCTGCCGGGCCCCAACGGCTTCGGGGGCCACCGCCCGACGGTGATCGATGTGACGCTCGTGACGAAGAACGGCGTGCGGGTGACACGACGGGCGGCGTTCACGATCACCTGGGCCGAAGCGCCACAGCCTCCGTCGCCTTCCCTCTCGTCCAGGTCCCCGTCCCCATGACCGCCCCCGACCCGACACCCCCGGCCCCACCCCCGACTCCGCCTCCGTCCCCGCCCCCGGCGCCTGGGCCCCCTCCGGCCCCGGCACCCGCGCCCGCGCCCGCCCCGAACCCGGGTCCAGAACCCGCTCCCGACCCCGTGCCCAGCCCCTCCCCGACACCGAACCCCACCACCGCCCCACACTCCGCCCCCTCCGAGCCCCGTATCGGCTGGGTGGAGATCGTCGGTGCCGTCGGGTCCCTCGTCACGTTGCTCACCGCCGTCCTGTTCTACTTCGGCTGGGCGAGCACGGATGCCGAGACCAAGGCGCTCGGACTGCGTGACACCGTCTTCCACCTCTCCACCAGCGACTACCTGTTGCGCAGCGTCAGCGCCCTCTACCTCCCCGCCTGGCTCGCGGCCGGCATCGCGCTCGGCACGCTCGGGCTGCTCCGCTGGACCGCGGGCGAACCTGAACGGCTGGCCCGCGCCACCCGTGTGCTGCGGTACGCCTGGGCCGTCCCGCTCGCCCTCGTACCGCTGTATCCGCTCAGCCCCTGGCTGTTCGACCTGCTCCTGCCGCTCACGGCGATCGGTGGCCTCGCGCTCAACGCGTACGCCCGCACACGCGGACGCCGGGACCTGCGCCTGTGGGGGCTCACCCTCTTCATCTGCGTACTGTCCCTGTTCTGGGCCGTGTCGTCGTACGCGGCGATCGCGGGCCGGGGCCGCGCCGAGCTGACCGAGCGGACGCTCCGCGGCGAGTTCCCCGCGGTCGTCGTCTTCAGCGAGAAGGACCTGATGATCCGGGGCGGCGGCAGCTGTTTCCGGCACGTCACCGAGAAGGGGAGCCAGTACGCGTACGAGTACGGCGGGCTGCGCCTGTTCCACGTCTCCGGAGACCGCGTCTTCCTCGTGCCGCGCGACTGGAGCCCCGAGAACGGCACGCTGTACGTCCTCAAGGAAGGGGACGGCCGGCGCGTCGACCTGGTCAGCGGGGCGGACCGCCGGGCGAGGGAGTGCCTGGACTGAGGGGCCGCGCCGCTGAGGGGCCGGTGTGGCGCCGCGCCGCACGCCGGAGGATGATCGTTTCGTGAGTGGCAGCGACGCGGAGAGCAGGGACGATGCCGTCGGCAGCCCGTGGCGGAAGCGGTGGCGGTCCTCGCTGCGACCCACGGCCTGGGCCGTGCTCGCTCTTTCCACCGTCGTCCTCGTCCTCGCAGGGTGCGCCCGCGCGACGGTCCTGAACCGGGTCTTCTACCAGGCCGTGCTGGACGAACAGGGCGCGTACGAGCGGCTGTACGACGAGGTGCTCGTCGACCC
The DNA here is from genome assembly GCF_008642355.1 of Streptomyces venezuelae. Taxonomy (NCBI): domain Bacteria; kingdom Bacillati; phylum Actinomycetota; class Actinomycetes; order Kitasatosporales; family Streptomycetaceae; genus Streptomyces; species Streptomyces venezuelae. The sequence continues at coordinate 7,744,353 of NZ_CP029193.1, read as the reverse complement.
CGCGACAGCACGCGTCACCCGTGACCTGCTCGGCCGGCTGCCCGTGCCCGAGGCGCAGGTGACGGCGAACCTGAAGAACGTGCTGCCGCCCGCCACTCTCCGCACCCTGGTGGACGAGCAGATCGGTCACGCCGTGGCGTACTTGCGCGGGCAGGAGCCGCGCCTGCGCCTCTCCGTGGACCTGCGGCCCGTCCTGACCAACGTCGGCAGCTTCGCGGAGATCTACCTCGGTGACCTGGTCGCCTCAGCCCAGGGGCGCGAGTCCCCCGACTTCGCCGCGTTCACGCGGGAGCTGACGGCCGCTCTGGACGACATCTCCCGCGGCCACCGCCCGGACAACCTGCCCGAGCTGCGTCTCGAACCCGCTGCGGCGCGGCAGGCGGCGCAGTGGCTCATGGGAGCCGTCCCGGAGGACCGACGCGCAGGCCTGCGTCCCCAGGTGGAGGCGTCGCTCGGCTCCGGGGACGTGGCCTCGGCGCTGGCCGCGGTCGGGCCGTACGCGCTCGGCGACCGGGTGCCCGGTTCCGTGTCGGACCTGTCGGCCCTCACGGACGACGGGCGCTGGAACGCCGTACCGGACCTGAAGGCCGCGGGCGTCGACCTGGGCGCGGCCGAGCAGGCCCGGTATTTCACCAGGCTGGCGCTGGGGTGGGTCCAGGGCATCGCCGGCGTGCTCGCCCTCGGCGCGGGCTGCGTACTGGCCTTCACCGGCTCGGCGTCCTGGGCGGTGCGGGTGCGCCGCGTCGGCACGGCACTGGCGGCGTCAGGTGCGCTGTCGGCCGTGGTCCTCGCCGTGGCGCGGTGGCAGATCGGGGACCTGATGATGCGTCCGCCGTCGAGCTGGCCGCCCTCCGTGGGCCGACTCCTGGACGACGTGCAGCACGGTGCCGCCGACGCCCTCCTCTCGGTGGGACTGATCACGTCGGCGCTCCCGTTGGCTGCGGGTCTCGCCCTGGCGGGGGCGCCGTGGGCGTACCAGAAGGTCGTGGCGCGGCGCGGGGCGCGGCTGACCGGGCGGCGGCGGAGCGCGGTTCTGGGCACGGCGGGCGGCGCCCTCGTGGCCGTCGCGATGATCGGCGCGGTGCTGGTCCCGCTCGCGGCGGGCAAGGACGCCCGCGAGCTCTGCCTCGGCTCGGAGTCGCTCTGCGACAGGCGTTACGACCAGGTCGCCTTCCTGGCCACGCACAACGCCATGTCGACGACCGCGGACCGGTTCATCGGCCCGCTCCAGGACCCGGACATCGTCGCCCAGTTGGATGCCGGGGCCCGCGGTCTCCTCATCGACACGCAGACGTGGGAGACCCCCGAGGAGGTGGCCGAACGGTTGCGGGAGGCGGACTTCCCGCCCGACATGAAGGAGCAGATCACCCGCCTGGCCGAGCGCGCCAACCCGCCGCGCCCCGGCATGTGGCTGTGCCACGCGGTGTGCCGGGCCGGGGCGATCCCCCTCGTGGAGACGTTGCGCGAGATCGGCACCTGGCTGGACGAGCACCCCGGTGAACTGGTCACCCTCATCGTCCAGGACGCCATCGACGGCGAACGGACACGGGAGGCGTTCCGCCGGGCGGGCCTCGAGCGGCTGCTGTTCACACCGGACGCCGACCCGAACCACCCGTGGCCCACACTGGGCGAGATGATCGACTCGGGCCGCCGCCTGGTCGTCTTCGCCGAACAGGCCGACGGGCCCGCGCCCTGGTACCGCAACTTCTACCGGTACGGCATGGAGACCCCGTTCTCGTACACCGCACCGGAACAGATGAACTGCGTCCCGCACCGCGGCGGGACCGGCAAGCGGCTGTTCCTGCTGAACCACTTCATCACCGACATGGGCGGCAGCCGTCTCGACGCCGCCGTCGTCAACAAACGCGACTTCATCCTGGACCGGGCCCGCCGCTGCGAGAAGGAACGCGGCCGGCCGGTCAACTTCGTCGCCGTCGACTTCGCGACGATCGGCGACGCGTCGGGCGCGGTCGACCGCCTCAACAGAGAGCGGCTGAACGACAGCGGCTGAACGCGAGAAGGCGCTCGGTCACGGGCGGTGCGGAGTGCGTCGTGGGTGATCGCGCCGCCGTAGCCGCGTGCACGGCGAGAACCGTGACGCAGTCGGTGAGTTGACGGGTGTCGTCTGGTCCGGCCGGTTCCGGAGGTGGAACGTCCCCGGCGTGGTGGCGGTTCATGTCTCGTGGTTCATGTCTCCGTAGCTTGCCTGGCCCCGGGGGCGGGCCGCCGGTCTGTTCGGGCCGTTCGCCACCGGGTACCGCCTTCCCTGCCGGCCCGTGGCCGAAGCGCATCGCGCACGTGTTCCACCTCACCCTCCGAATGCCGGACACGGCCCGGTCCGTCGGCGGAGCGCGCCGTAAGGTGATCGGTGCAGCTGGTTCGCCCCGTCCGCCAGGCGGGAGCGTCGCAAGAGGGAACCCGGTGGGAATCCGGGACTGCCCCGCAGCGGTGAGCGGGAACGACCGCCGTCACATGCACTGGGACCGACGCAAGGTCCTGGGAAGCGACGGCCAGTAGGAGGCCTCCCCGGAGGACGTGCCCGCGAGTCCGAAGACCTGCCCGCTGTCCGTGCCCGAACCGTTTCGTGCGCGGATATCCCGGTGACCTCGAGGGCGGGTCGGCGAACACATCTGACGGACGGCCGCGCCCGGCGCGCGGTCCCGGGCCGTCCGGTGCGTCACCCTTCGCGCTCTCGTCCCGTCCCCGGGATCTCAGGGATTCATCTCGCGAAGGAGATCTCCGTGACCACAAGGACCGCAGCCGCGGCAGCACGGGCCACCGTGTACGGCTACCCCCGCCAGGGCGCCCACCGCGAACTGAAGAAGGCCGTCGAGGGCTACTGGAAGGGCCGCGTCACCGCCGACGCCCTCCGCGCCGCCTCCGCCGACCTCCGTCGCGCCAACTGGCGTGAACTCACCGACGCCGGTATCGGCGAAGTCCCGACCGGCGACTTCTCGTACTACGACCACGTCCTGGACACCACCGTGATGGTGGGCGCGATCCCGGAGCGGCACCGCGCCGCCGTCGACGCGGACGCCCTCGACGGCTACTTCGCGATGGCGCGCGGCACGCAGGACGTGGCACCGCTGGAGATGACGAAGTGGTTCGACACCAACTACCACTACCTCGTTCCCGAGTTGGGGCCTGAAACCGTTTTCTCCGCCAACTCCTCCAAGCAGGTGACCGAGTTCGAGGAGGCCCGTGCGCTCGGGCTGACGGCGCGGCCCGTGCTCGTCGGGCCGGTCACGTACCTCCTGCTGGCCAAGCCCGCGCCCGGCGTCGCCGCCGACTTCGACCCGCTGACGCTGCTCGACCGGCTCCTTCCGGTGTACGCGGAGGTGCTCGCCGACCTGCGCGCGGCGGGCGCCGAATGGGTCCAGCTGGACGAGCCCGCCCTCGTCCAGGACCGCACGCCCGCCGACCTCAACGCGGCCGAGCGCGCCTACCGCGACCTCGGCGCCCTGACCGACCGGCCCAAGCTGCTCGTCGCGTCGTACTTCGACCGGCTCGGCGACGCGCTGCCCGTTCTCGCGAAGGCCCCGGTCGACGGGCTCGCCCTCGACTTCACGGAGGCTGCCGCCGGCAACCTCGAAGCGCTGGCCTCCGTGGGCGGGCTGCCCGGCAAGCGTCTGGTCGCCGGTGTCGTCAACGGCCGCAACATCTGGGTCAACGACCTGGAGAAGTCCCTGTCCACCCTTGGCACCCTGCTCGGTCTCGCCGAACGGGTCGACGTGGCCGCGTCCTGCTCCCTCCTGCACGTCCCCCTCGACACGGGGCTCGAACGGGACATCGAGCCACAGATCCTGCGGTGGCTCGCGTTCGCCCGCCAGAAGACCACCGAGATCGTGACGCTCGCCCGCGGTCTCGCCCGCGGCACCCACACGATCTCCACCCAACTCGCCGCGAACCGCGCCGACCTGGCCTCCCGAGCGGGCTCCCCCATCACGCGTGACCCGGCCGTGCGCGCCCGCACCGGCGCCGTCACGGACGCCGACGCGCGGCGCTCCCAGCCGTACGCGGAGCGAGCGGCCGCCCAGCGTGCCGCGCTCGGCCTGCCGCTGCTGCCGACGACGACCATCGGCTCGTTCCCGCAGACCGGTGAACTGCGCGCGGCCCGCGCCGACCTGCGTGCCGGACGGATCGACGGCGTCGGGTACGAGGAGCGCATCAGGGCCGAGATCCGGGAGGTGATCTCGTTCCAGGAGAAGACGGGCATCGACGTCCTGGTGCACGGTGAGCCGGAACGCAACGACATGGTGCAGTACTTCGCCGAACAGCTCACCGGTTACCTCGCCACACAGCACGGCTGGGTCCAGTCGTACGGCACCCGCTATGTGCGCCCGCCGATCCTCG